>CAVHVH010000076.1:0-11482 GCA_963639385.1 Oscillospiraceae bacterium | reverse complement strand
TACCCCAAAATGGGCTATTTTTGGCCAAAACTTTGCGACTTTTTATCGAAAAAAAAAGGCTAAAATCACCATTTTTATAACATCTGTTAACTATAAATGCGCATCGTTTGTTAAATATTCTAAACGCACGGGTGGCAGTGCTTACATTTTGTAACCACTGCCACCCGTATGAATAAATCTATGCCTCAACGGCTATTTATTGGCGTCTGCTTTACGGTACACCACTAAGCCATAGGTACGGCTACGCACATTGTCTTGTGGATTTACCCGCCGCATTGTCAGCGTATGCTTACCCGATGGAAGGTCGAAATTGTAATAGATATCGTTGGCCCTATCGTGCTTAGCGGTAGGCATCTTTACGGTTTTCACTACTTGGCCGTCAAGGGTTATTTCTACAAGACCTACATAAGTGGGGTCGTCTGAGGTAATTTCGCCCCGTACCACTATACCATTGCCTTCAAACTCTAATGTACCTACACGGTCTATAGGCTTGTTGCCCAAAGGGCGTTTATAGGCTACCTGCAAGCCTTCGAACGACTGTTCTAACCTTACTGGCTGTACTGGCTGCACTTTTATGCTTACGTTTTGCTTGGCCACCTTTCCTCCGTTCAGGGCTATAACCTTTAGAGCGTGGCGCATACTTAGTTCGCCAGCACGCTTGAGCGATATATCGGTATACTTGAACGGGCGGTCTTCTACCAACGATATACACCGTTTCCAATAGTCGGGGATATGGCTAAAGCCGAGCATAGTTCCCAGTATTCCACCTGCGGTAGAAGGGTTGCAATCAGAGTCTTGTCCACAACGGGTGGCTATTTCGAGCGTACGACCATAGTCGCCCTTGCCGTAGAGTAATCCCATAACCACATAGGCGCTGTTGATAGCAGCATCTATGCTGCCTCGAGCATTGTAATTATCGGGGCAAGCCTTGTGCCTACCGTAACTATTTTCTATCTCGCGCCACGTTACACGCCAGTCGGCATTCTTGCGGCATAGCTTTATCACATCGTCCATAAAGCGGCGGTAGTACGACCCTTCTGGTATAGCTTTTATGGCCTGGGTAACCACATAATCAACATCGTTTGACACGAAAGCCAGCGAATACATGGTAGCCACATAGACGCCACCATACCATCCGTCGCCATAACTTATAATATGACCTATACTATCAGTATAATGAGCTGCAGCTTGAGGCATACCGGGCGACATAATTCCGGCATAGTCGGCCTCAATCTGAAAGTCTATATCATCGGCATGGGGATTGTTCTTCCAGTAGCCTGTAGCCGGGGGCTGCAAGCCCTGCAGAATATTATAGCGGGAGCATTGGTTGGCCGCCCAAAGAGGATATTCGGCGTAGGCAAAGGCATGGGCAAAGGCCGATGTAGGCGCATTAAGTCCATACCGCTCAAAAACATCAACAAAGGTAAGGTCCATATACACATCATCGTACAGACCGGGGAATGTGTCATAATAATGGCGCACCAACGTATCGCTCCAAGCTATAGCAACAGAATCAGGTATCATGCGCCCGGTATATTTGAACTCGGTAGCACCGCCATAGGCACATCCTATGGTTTTTCCGGCCCAGCCACCCATAATCTTGTCTTGCAGCACAGTACGCTGCAGCGTTACCATTTTAGCAGAGACACCAGCAGAGGCCAGCAACAAAAGGGCCGAAACAAGTATTTTTACATTATTTTTCATACCATTTTTAATTTTTAGGGTGATAATTATTAGAACCACCCTTAAGAATAATCATTTAGAGAGTTCTACTATTTAGAAGAGGCAGAGTGCCGAACCTTGCCCAACACGGGTTATTCTCTACACTCTGCCTTAACAGTGGTTATAAAAATCTTACAAGATATTTATAAGCCACCTTTCAATCTACCTAAATCCTATTAAAAATCTTAATTATTTCTTCTTAAATGTAATATAGCTGTACGCACTGGTCTCTACATTATCTTCGGGGTTGAGACGCTTCATGGTAAGTACATGATCGCCCTCCTCCAGGTCAAAGTTCCAGTATATATCGTTAGAACGGCTATTCTTGTCGCCAGGCAGTTTAACCACGCCCATCTTCTTGCCGTCGATAGTTACCTCTAACAGACCTACATATTTAGGGTCTTTACTGCGCACATGACCACGTACAATGATACCGCATCCATTGAAGGTGATAGGAGCCACCTTGTCAAGAGCCTTATTGATACCGGCTTTCTTGATGACAGCCAGTCCCTCGAACGACTGCTCGAAACGCACAGGCTTAACGGCTTGTGTCTTGATTTTTACAACCTTGTCGGTAACCTTTCCACCATTCTTGGTTATTACCTGCAAAGCGTGCTTCATACCAAGTTCGTAAACCTTATTGAGCGAAATATCGGTATACTCGAACGGACGGTCTTCAACACCTTTAAGCGAGTTTTTCCAATAGTCGGGGATATTGCTATAACCCAAAATAGTACCCAAAATGCCACCCGCAGTAGAGGGGTTGCAATCAGAGTCTTGTCCACAACGGGTAGATATCTCCATAGTCTTGGTATAGTCGCCACCGCCATAGAGCAGTCCCATGATAACATAGGCACTATTAATCTTGGCATCGATATTGAAAGCGCTGCTCACACCATCAGGGCAGAGGTCGGTCTCGCCCCACTTCTGCTGGATTTCCTTCCAAAGAGTTTTCCAGTCTTTGCCTGCCTTAAATCCAGCAATAACATCGGCCTGGCACTGATAGAAGGTAGACTGTGCAGGAATGGCCTTAAGAGCCTCGGTAACTACGTAGTTTACATCGCTTGAGAGGAATGCCAATGTGTACATGGTAGATACATATACACCACCGTACCACCCGTCGCCATAACACATCATGTGACCAATGGCATCGGCATAATGAGCTGCGGCCTGAGGCATACCCGGACTCATCAAACCAGCATAGTCAGACTCTATCTGGAAGTCAATATCATCGGCATGGGGATTGTTCTTCCAATAGCCCGAAGCGGGAGAGGTCATACCCTGAAGTATATTATAACGGGCACTCTGATTGGCATGCCACAGAGGATACTTGGCCGTAGCAAAGGCATTGGCAAATTCGCTGATAGGAGCATCAAGACCCTTCTTCTCGAATACCTCTACAAAGGTAAGATCCATGTAAATATCGTCGTACAGACCGGGGAATGTGTCATAATAATATTTTACCCGCGAGTCGTCCCATACTATCTTGGTTTCATCGGGGATAATCTTACCATTATACTTAAATTCCGTAGGACCGCCAAAGGCACATCCTATAGTCTGTCCAGCCCAACCACCCTTGATTTTGTCTTGAAGGGTGGTACGGCTAATTGTTACGGTTTTTGCCGATGCAGCTACTGTTAGAAGGGCTGCAAAAGCAAGAGCACCGATTCTTAATGTTTTCATGTACTATAAATATTAAAATTGCTAATTACTGTTTTGCTACAGCTATCATGCCCAAGCCTACTATAAACAGCACGAACATGAGGGTAAGCAGCACGTTGACAACGTTTTTACTTCCCTTGAATTCTTTCCATATAAATACGCCCCAAAGAGCGGCTATCATAGGTGCACCCTGACCCAAAGCGTAAGAGATAGAAGCTCCAATCTTACCGCTGGCGATATAGCTGAGCACAGTACCCAAGCCCCATACGAAACCACCGAGCACACCTACCATGTGGGTAGAAAGTTTACCCTTGAAATAAGTATCGTATCCTACGGGCTTGCCTTCAAACGGTTTCTTCATCACAATAGTATTGAACACAAAGTTGCTCACAAAGATACCTACTGCAAAAAGGAAGAAAGCTGTGTATGGAGTTGCCAGTCCCTGTGCCGGGTTTTCAAAGTTGTCATTATCCATAGCACGGGCCACAAGGGCGTAGAAAGTAGACATGAGCACACCGGCAATAACGGCCAGCACAATACCCTTCTTGGCGGTTGATGCACTATTGTCGGCCTTGGCAGCAGAACCTTCGCCCTTCTTAGCTGCAGCCACACCGTTAAGCACGAGGGCTATCATAACAAGAGCCACACCCGAGAAGATAAGCACAGGATTACCTTGGTCGCCACCTACGAAAAGATAATTGTTGACTACACCAAGCACCAGGGCCAAACCGCAACCTACAGGGAAGGCTATAGAAAGACCTGCCAATGAGGTGGATGCCGAGAGGAGAATATTGGAAAGGTTGAATATCACACCGCCGGCAACGGCCGAAAGCACACTGGCTGCAGATACCTGCATAAGGTCGGGCACAAAACTACGACCTCCCTCGCCGAAGCTGCCCAGCGTAAAGCCTATAAGCAGTGAGAATACTAAAATACCTATTACATAATCCCAATAGAAGAGTTCATAACGCCAGGTTTTTCCAGCTAGTTTTTGGGTATTTCCCCATGAGCCCCAACAGAGCATCGTAACAACGCAGAGCACCAGAGCTACTGCATAACTGCTAACTATAAACATAATTATACAAGATTAAGATGGTTAATAATTCGTTTTGATTAAACTTCTACTTCTTCAAGGCGAGGCATTGACATCTGTGCCCCACGGCGTGTAACCGATATCGAAGCCGCCTTGTTACCGAAGAGTATGGCATCGGGCAGTGCCTTGCCTTGCGACAAAGCCACACAGAGTGCTCCACAGAAGGTGTCGCCTGCGGCAGTGGTGTCTACTGCCTCTACTTTGAAGGCAGGCACATCGATTATCTTGCCGTCGATGCGGGCACACACGCCTTTGCTTCCTACGGTGATAATAACATCCTTTACACCCAGTTTCTGTATCTCGTCCATGGCTTTAGACACATCATCTTGGCTCTTTATCTCAACGCCAGAGATATACGAAGCCTCTGTTTCGTTAGGAATAAGCAAGTCTACATTCTTAAGAAGTGCTTCGGGCAACGGTTTTGCGGGGGCCGGAGCAGGATTGAGCACTACATAGGCTCCAGCCTTCTTGCCCAGTTCGGCCGCCTCAACAAGTGCCTCTACGGGGGTTTCTAACTGCATCAGCACGATGCTGGCATCGGCAAATAAGTCTTCAGCCTCGCGCACATCGGCAGCAGTGAGGCAGGCGTTGGCTCCCGAATCGAGCACTATGCTATTTTCGCCACTCTTGACGGTAGTGATAAGAGCTACTCCCGATGGTGCATCGGGCGAAATTTTGAGCGCAGACAC
This sequence comes from Oscillospiraceae bacterium, assembly GCA_963639385.1. GTDB lineage: Bacteria > Bacteroidota > Bacteroidia > Bacteroidales > Bacteroidaceae > Prevotella. Next base: position 6,316 of record CAVHVH010000076.1, on the reverse strand, counting down.
ATCTATGCCCTCACCTTGCAGCATATTGATGGTGGAATTACCAAACTGGTCGTTGCCCACCTTACCTATAAATACGGTATCTCCTCCCAACCGAGCCGAAGCTACAGCCTGGTTGGCTCCTTTTCCGCCATGGTTTGTCATAAAGCCATGGCCAAACATAGTCTCTCCTGGTAGAGGAAAATGATCGGCCGAAATAACGAGGTCGGTATTTGCACTCCCCACTACGAGAATTTTTTTGTTTTCTTTCTTTATCATGGTAAACCTGGTTAGAATTTGCAAATTGACTGTGCTAAAGTAGAAAAAAATACGGGCAAGCACAAAATAATTATCGTTTTTTTTTTGAGGGAGCACAAAAAAGCGTATCTTTGGACAAACAAAACCATTACTTATCTTTACTACATGAAAAAAGAAACTTTGGAAGACCTTTCCAAGAAGACGGGATACTCAAAAACCACCATTTCACGGGTTCTCAACGGAAAAGGCAAAGAATTCCGCATCAACGACGATACTTGCGAACAGATAATTGCTGCCGCAAGAGACTTGAATTATCGTCCTAATTTGGTTGCACAATTTTTGCGCAAAGCCGAGGGCCATACACTGGGTGTAGCCGTACCTTATTTGAGCAATCCGTTTTTTGCGCAACTGGTGTCGACCATCACCATAGAGGCCAAGAAGAATAACTACAGCGTAATGCTGTTCGACACACAAGAGGATTCCAACATTGAAAGAAAGTGTATTTCGGCTATGGTCGATTACGATGTCAACGGAATTATAATAGCTCCCTGTGCCGAGACGCCTGACCTGCTCGAGATAATAAGCAAAAACATACCGGTAATTCTCATCGATAGATATTTTAGAAACTCGTTTCTACCCTACATATCAACCAACAACTTCAAGGGTGCCTACGACGCCACAATGACACTGCTCAACGCCGGGCACCGCAACATTTTGTGCATAAAAGGCCCCGAAACAGCCGTAACCACACAAGAACGTGAGAAGGGATGCCGCAAAGCGTTGGTTGACTTTGGGAAACCGGTAAAACTACAGATGTTAGGCAATGAGTTCTCTATACAAAACGGATATACCGAAACTAAGGTGGCCCTTAACAGCCCGAATGTTCCTACGGCCATATTCACTATGAGCACAAACATACTATTGGGTACTATCAAGGCGCTACACGAACAGAACTTAAGCATACCTGACGATATATCGGTAGTTTCTTTCGACGACGGAATATTCTTAGACTACATGAATCCGCCCATTACCCGCGTGGCACAACCCGTAGAAAATATGGCTCTGGCCGCAGTAAAAATGATTATAAACTGTATAAGGGAAGGCAAGCAATTGCAGTCGCGCATATTCATGGCACCCACACTGATAAGCAAGGAATCTGTAAAGATTATCCATCCCTCAGACACCGATTCTGAGCCAGCACAGGCATAAAAGGACTGCCCATACACCCTATAGCATACCAACAACTCGATGTAATGAAATTTATAACACCTTATATAATATGTATAATATGACACTCTCTGCTATTGGCAAGAAATTAACTCTTGCCCTGTTTTTCCTACTACCGTATACACACGCTACGGCAGATGAAACTGGCACAACAAAGATGCCGGTAATGAAGATTACCGTCGATGGGAAAATAACCAAAGACATGGAGTATACCAACGGCACCATGCAGCTTACCGATGAAGATGGGAACATTGTGGAAATGAAAGCTCAGTTCCGCACACGCGGAGCCACCGCACGGAATTATATGATGAAGCCATCGCTCAACATGAAATTGCGCACCGATGACTACTCAGCCTCGCAAGACTCTGCCCTACTGGGACTGCGCTCCATATCGAAATGGATACTTGATGCTATGGCCATAGACCGTATCTGTATGCGCAACAGAGTGGCTATGGAGATATGGAACGATTACTCCAAACTGCCCTATGAAACGGATTTCGGGTCGCGGAGCGGCACCATAGGACGATTTATAGAAATGTATATCAACGGCGAATACAAAGGTATATACTGTCTGAGCGACCACATAAACCGCAAGTTACTTGATCTGAAGAAATACGATGAAAAGAAGAAGGTTGTAAGAGGTGTACTCTACAAGAGCGGCACCTCTGACATATCCAATCAAAACGAACGTAACTTTACCGAAGACTGGAAGGCTGGCACCATATCGTGGCACAATGCATGGGAACTAAAAGAGCCCGAAGACTACGAATGCGAAGAGGCATGGCAACCGCTGATAGATCTATACGATAACCACAAAAACTATGCCGATGTAAAGAAATACTTCTTCCTTGATAATTTGGTTGACTATCAACTACACATCATGATTCTGGCAATAGGCGACAACTGGGGCAACAAAAACCACTTTTTCTCTATACGCAACATCCAAAAAGACATAGACGATGCCGACCCCACAGAGGCCGCACGCCGCAAATGTATAATATCGCCCTGGGATCTCGATGCTTCATTGGGCGGCAGAGCCAATGGTAGTGCATACGACGGCAGCGGATACAAGGAGTGGGCAATGGAAGACGTCGTAAAGAATGGTGGATGCTATCCATTCAGTGTATGCCAGGGACAGCAAGAATACAAAACTATGCTGAAAGAGCGATGGCAGGAACTACGTACTACGGTATTCTCAAAAGAGGGCATCAACGCCCGATTGGAGAAATATCGCGACCTGTTTATAAACAGTGGCGCATGGAAGCGCATGACTGACTATTACGATACACAGACCAGCAAGCCCCTTTATGTAAGCGATCTGAGCAAGGAGATTGACTACATAGAGGAATGGTATGCTAAACGTTATGACATGATGGATACCTATTTCGGCATAACCACAGGCATTGACAACGCCGTAAGCAACCAAGTAGTCAACAACGACATATACTCTATAGAGGGAATAAAACTAAGCACTCCTCCCGCCAAAGGACTGTATATACAGGGGGGAAAACTAAAAATAAAATAGCCACCAACCTGTGGCTTTAGGATAAATGAAGCGGATGAGGCTACCACAACGGTGCCCCACCCGCTTCTTGTTTGCATTTCGATGGTCGTAAGCCAGGCTATTGACACGAACACTCATTAAAAAACCGGTGCTTCCTATTATGGAAGCACCGGCATATAACAATTTAAGAAGGTTCTATCTTACAAAATACTCTTGTAAAGAGCCACAATATCGTCGCGAGTAACATCGCGAGGATTGCCTGGAGTGCAGACATCGGCAATGGCCTGGTCAGCAAGAGCATCGATATCGGCCTCGGTAATGCCAAGATCAGACAGATGGGCAGGAATACCCACACGGCGACTAAGATTCTCTATCTCGGTGCAAGCAGCATCGGCAGCCTCTTCTTTAGTCATACCATCGGTATATACATCAAGAGCCTTGGCTATATCTACATACTTGTCAAGGGCAGCAGGAGCATTAAAGCGCATTACCGTAGGCAACAGTATAGCACAGGCTACACCATGAGGTACATCGTGGAGAGCCGACATAGGATGAGCCATACCATGGTCAACGCCCAAACCTACGTTAGAGAAAGCCATACCAGCCACATACTGAGCCACAGCCATTCCGTTGCGGCCTTCGGGATTGGTAGGATCTTCTACAGCAATAGGCAGATAACGGTGTATCATGTTGATGGCTTTGATTTCGAACATATCGCTCAATTCCCATGCAGCCTTAGTGATAAGACCTTCGATGGCATGAGTCATGGCGTCCATACCGGTAGCTGCTGTAAGACTCTTGGGGAGCGAGTACATCAATTCGGCATCAACAATAGCTACACAAGGTATATCGTTAGGGTCGACACATACCATCTTCTTCTGCTTGGTTTCATCAATAATAACATAGTTGATGGTTGTTTCGGCTGCGGTACCGGCCGTGGTGGGAAGGGCTATGATTGGCACTGTCTTCTTCTTAGTATCGGCCACACCCTCGAGCGATACAACATCGGCAAATCCAGGGTTGTTGCATACTATACCTATACCCTTGGCGGTATCCATAGAACTACCACCACCGATAGCTACAATAAAGTCGGCCTGGGCAGCCTTGAGAGCCTCAACGCCATTCTTTACATTAGTAACAGTAGGATTGGGTTTTACCTCGTCGTACACAGCATAGGGAATTTTGGCCTCGTCAAGTACATCGAGTACCATCTTGGCCACACCGAACTTCATGAGTCCCTTGTCTGTTACTACCAGAGCCTTGGTGAAGCCCAAACGAGCCACTACTCCCGGTAATTCCTTGCGTGCACCGGGGCCGAAGTACGACACTTCGTTAAGAATAAATCTGTTTACCATAAGTGTTTGTGTTTTGGTTTTACATTTAAATGTTTACTGGTGCCAAAGATAACGTTTTTTCGTTTAATCAACAAAGGAAATGGACATAAAAAAAACGAAAGAAATAAAAAAGTCGCACTTGTCAGTGCGACTTTGGGGACTCTATGGTAAGTTACCGCAGGATATCTGTTGTTCGGGGTGTATTATTTGCGCTTTCGCCAGTCGTCCTTGACATAGCTATCAGGATAAACCGTAGACAGTTGACGCTCGCCTTTAAGGGTTCGTATCCATGTATCGAAGCGGCGTTGCCCTTCGTGCAAAACTATAACACGTGCGCCTTGAGGCAGATGATTGTACTCTGTGTTACCGCCCGAGAAGCGGCCATAACCCAATAGGATATCGTAATAAAGGGTGGTATAGTCGTTATCGTGATCATGCCCGCAGAAGATACCCATCACATCACCCCCAAGACGCATGGCGGCAAACATGCCGCTGTTAAGGTTTGGAGGGCACGATTTTTCCATACGTGTACCTATAAGCACGGCACCTTCAGCAGAAGCTGCATAGGCAAATTCGGGCAAAGGAATATGAAAGAAACTAAGTGCGGGCAGTGGCTTTCCGCCATTACTTTCGGTATAGGCACGACTACGCTCACGATACCACTGCACTTGGTCGAAGGTTAGCCAGGCGTAAGTACCCAATCGCTTCTGACGAGGATAGCTATGCGAATCCATGCAGTAAAGCAAGGCTGCCGGAGAGAGAGCTTTACTGCCGGCTATCTCGAGAACATAGTCGGGCGACTCTGCATTGCCGCGATTGGGCTGAATATTATGTCGCCCGGTACGTATAATATCGTAAAGACGGGCATGGCTCATACCTTGTTCCTCATCATGGTTGCCAAAGAGAATTACATAAGGCACGTTATGGCGCTCTATGCAGTTTATAATATTAGTCATAGCCGTATCGGCCGGACGCGAATAGATATTGTCGCCTGTAAACACTACCAGATTGGGCTTTTCTGCCTTCACCACTGCATCGATACACTGCAAAGCTGCAGCCGAACGCGGATTTTGGCTCTGATAATGAAGGTCGGTAAACTGTACTATCTTAAACTCGCCACGACTATTGAAGCGTAGCTGTTGAGCTGCAACCGGTAAGACGGCGGTAAGCAGCGATACGGCAACAAAAAAAGGTATGCGCATAGGTATTGTCATTAATATTAAGATTATAGGTGAACGTAAATTTTCTACCTTTAGTTTATACTTTATAATATGGGTGGTTCTAAAAATTATCCACCGCTAAGTTCATTCTTTGTTGAGGGATTGCTTTTTGATATCAGCAAGCAAATGGTGGCATCCTTGTTCTATCAAGTCGAGCGCCAATTCAAAGTCGGCATCACCGCCATAATAAGGGTCGGGCACGGTGGTATATCCACAATCTGGCTCAAGAAATTTGCCTATAGGCACTACACGACTAATCTGTGCAGGATTACTGGCCATAGAGGTAACGGCTCGGTAGTTATCTGCATCCATCACAATGATGCGGTCAAAATTATCAAAATCTTCCTTGCTGAACTGGCGGGCACGATGGTCTACACGATAGCCTCGCTGAGCACCATGCCTACGCATACGACTATCGGGCAACTGCCCTACATGCCAGCTGCCAACACCGCAAGAATCTATCTCTATAAAACTGGAAAGACCGGCTTCTGCTACCATATGTTCCATTACGGCATGGGCTGCCGGAGAGCGACATATATTACCCAAACACACGAAAAGCAGGCTTACTGGCTTACAGGAATTATCAGTTACATTTTTCATTCTAAGATATTATAATGTAAAGTGGTTCTATGAAATTTCTACCATCAAACTATACTACCCGTAGGCAGAATTAATTTAATTTGACAAACATGAGTAAAAAGTTGCACATATCGTTGATTTTAGTGACTTAGCGAACATCAAACCATTAAGTTTAAATCATCGTATGTACAACCTTTATACAAAATTCGTCAAAATAC
>CAVHVH010000075.1:0-12021 GCA_963639385.1 Oscillospiraceae bacterium | reverse complement strand
ACTGACGGGCGCCCTTGATGAACTCTATCATGCATCTAACGGCAGCATACGGCAAGAGATAGACCGCAGGGCACAGAAGATGTTAAGCAGCGTATGCATTTTTACCAGTTTTCTTATCCCGGTGTTACAAGCCACTCCTAAAGCAATATGGAAAAAACATAAAAAGACAAAAAAGTTTTCTCGCATCACAACATAATGTTTACCTTTGCATTGAAAAAGAAATGAAAAGAAATGGATGACAACCATATAAGCCTAATTCGCCAGGTATGCATTATATTTTTACTGTTTATACTCACACAGACCATAACAGCACAAAATATGCTAACTGGCCAAATAATAGATGCCGATGACGGTGGCCCTATTCCCTATGCCAGCGCATCGTACAAAGGCAACCATATTGCCGTATCGAGCGATGCCGATGGAAAATTCAGCATTGAACGCCATGAAGGCTGGACACTTACATTCACATCGCTTGGATACAAAGCTACATCTGTAACCATAAATGCAGACACCCACAAGCTTACAGTAAAGCTGAAACCAGAATCGCGCAATATAGACGAAGTGGTGGTAAAAGCCCGCCGGGGTAAATACCGCCGTAAAGACAACCCTGCCGTAGAGTTGATGCGCCGTGTAATCGCTGCCAAGAAACGAACGCATTTGGAAAACCATACTTATTATCAATACAATAAATACCAAAAGATAACATTCGGACTGAACGACTTAAGCGACAACGACCTGCTGCAAGGCCTCTTCAAACGCTCACCATGGTTGGTAGATTTTGTTGAAACCAGTCCATATAACCACAAGCGCATTCTGCCTATTTCGATCAACGAAACGGTGACTCAACAGGTATACCGCAAGAATCCAAAATCAGAGAAAACCATCATCAAAGGGCAACGTAGCGACGGAATAAACAACGTACTGCAAACCGGCGAGATACTCAACACCATGCTGAAAGAGGTATTTACAGATATAGACATCTACGACGACCATATACGCCTATTACAATTCCCGTTTACTTCACCTATAGGCGAAACGGCCATTTCGTTCTACCGTTATTATATAGAAGATACCATATATGTAGACCGTGACTTGTGTTACCACTTACAGTTTATACCCAACAACCAGCAGGACTTCGGGTTCAGAGGCGACCTGTACATTCTGGCCGACTCTACCCTACATGTCAAGAAGTGCAACATGACCATACCTAAGAAAAGTGATGTAAACTTCATTGACGATATCAAGATAATACAAGAATATACACGTCTGCCCAATGGCGAGTGGGCGCTAACAACCGATGATATGGTGGCCGAAATGAGCATTATAGCCAAAGCCGCCAAGACCGTATGCATACGCACTACCCGATTAAGTGACTATGCTTTTGACGAATTGCCCAACAAGATTTTCAAAGGGCGCGCCAATACTCGTCACGAAGCCGACGCCATGATAAGAGACGAAGCTTTCTGGAAAAAGTACCGCGCCATAGAACTCACCAAGAGCGAATCGTCTATGGATGCCTTTATCCACCGTATGGAGCAATCGCGCAACTATAAATGGATACTGCTCACGGTCAAGGCATTCATGGAAAACTATATAGAAACCAGCGCAAAAAATAACAGCAAATTTGATTTTGGTCCAGTAAACACGCTGCTATCAAGCAATTTTGTAGATGGAATACGTATGCGCATCAGCGGCCGAACCACAGCAAAACTTAATCCACATCTCTTTTGGAGTGGCTATTATGCCTATGGCTCACGGTCAAAGAACCATTATTATTCATCAGAACTTACCTACTCGCTCAATAGCAAGAAGAATGTGCCTTTCGAGTTTCCACAACGCAACATCATCTTCGAGACATCGCGCGATGTTATGTCGCCAGCAGACAAATATCTTGTACACAACAAGGACAATATGTTCATGGCCTTCCGCGTACAGAAGGTAGAACAGATGTATTTCTACAACCGTCAACGGCTGGCCTTTGAGTACGAAACCGACTGGGGATTGAAACTTAACGCACAGATAAAGGCCGAAAGTAACAGTCCGGCTGGTAATCTGGCCTTTACACGCAATACAGACGGAGAATGGGTATCGCGCATACGCACTACCGAACTGAACGTAGGACTAAAATACTGCCCCGGCCAAACATACATTAATACCAAACAACAACGCCTTCCAGTCAATCTTGACGCTCCTGAGTTCAGCATAAGCCATACTACAGGCTTCAAACGCGTTCTCGGAGGACAGTACAAGCTAAACCTTACCAGCGCTGGTATATACAAGCGCTTCTGGTTAGGCAGTTGGGGATATATTGACAACCATATCAACGTAGGGGCACAATGGAGTAAAGTACCCTACCCCTTGTTGATTATGCCCCCGGTAAATGTATCGTACTTTGAGCACGAAAACACATTCTCCATGATGCGCAACATGGAATTTCTCAACGACCGCTACGCCTACTGGTCTATAAGTTGGGACCTTAATGGAAAGATGCTAAATCGTATTCCCCTTATCCGCCATCTTAAATGGCGCGAATACATAGGATTCAAAGGTATGTACGGTACTTTAACAGACAAGAACAACCCCACAGTAAACCAAAACGACCCTCTATTGTTCAGATTTCCAGCAGAAAGCCATATAATGGACAGTCACACTCCATATATGGAAGTGGTGGCAGGAGTACACAATATCTTCAAGTTTTTTGGAGTTGACTTTATTCGTCGCCTCAACTACTACGACAACCCAGAGGTTAAGAAAAATGGTGTAAGGTTCAGTTTTACCATGTCATTCTAAGCACTAAAAAAACATGCATATATTACTTGCCGACAAACAAGGTATAACACGTGCAGGACTTATGTTTCTATGCTCTGAGGCTGGATATACATATAGTTACACCGATGACAAGACCGAGCTTATAGAGGCGCTTCGCCAAGAAAAAGATGCCATCGTAATACTCGACTATACCCTATTTGACATTGGCGATGTTGCCGAGCTACAAATTCTCAGCCAACGTTTCCCTTTGGTGTCATGGATATTGTTTAGCGAAGACCTGAGTGTAGATTTTGTGCGCATGATAGCTGCTGAAAACGGCCAGTTCAGCATTCTGCTAAAAGAATCGCCAATAGAAGAGATAAGAGAAGGGCTAACCGAGGTTGTCAACCACAGAAGATACATCTGCCGGAGAATGACTGAAATGCTACTCACCCCCGTATCTGCACCAAAAGAAGAAAATAAACTTACCCCTACAGAGACTGAGATACTACGCGACATTGCCTTAGGACTCACCACCCGCGAGATAGCCGAGAAACGATATTCCAGCTTTCATACTGTAAACACCCACCGCAAGAATATTTTCCGCAAAATAGGTGTAAACAATGTGCATGAAGCCACACGCTATGCACTACGCGCCGGCCTGGTAGACAGTGCCGAATACTATATCTGATTTTCATACGTACACCAAAAGGGTGTACCTTTCGTAAGTAGACTTCTACTTACTTTTCTGAAGTTACACGTACATATTGGAACCCCATGGCATGGAGTAGTTTTTCCAATTGCTCTTCGGCTTGAAGAGTGGCTCGCCTTACATTGTCTTTACTCATCACACGTTTACGCATAAGCCTACAAGCTTTGAGATAGAGTTGCTTGCGGTCGGCCGGTGTCCAAGTACCTGTTTCATAAAAAGTACGCGTACGGGCCTCGTCTATAAAATCGCTATCAAGCAAACATACCTGGGGCAAACAAGCATATAGCGTATCGCCCTCTATCCTTAACCAGTCTTTACGTACCTTACCCAAGTCTATACCCAACCTTAGTGTACCATAATATATTCGTATTAGTTCGGCATCAGAAAACAAACCATGTTTCACGGTATCTACTATTTCCTCGTCGCTTACAGCAAGGAACTCCCATTCGCCTATACTCTCTATCGACTTTATTTGGGTAGGCGTAAGCGTAACTTTTTCTGTACGCCCCGCAGTTACCATATTTTTATCTATGGAACATATCACCCAAAGCAGCACCAATGCAACGGCCAGTGTAATAAATAAACCTATCCATGCCTTGACAGGTATTGTCTGGAGAAAACGGTTCCAGCAAGATTTATCTTTATTGCTTTGCTTTGACATATTCTGAGGTTTTATGGGTAAGACTTCTTATCAGATCGGCCGGCGCATAGTCTTGTCTGAACGAGACAGTAATATTACTGCGGTCAAAGCCCATCTGTTCTATTATTGGTATAAGCAAGGTTGCCGCATTTGCTCGGGCCGACTCTACAATACCCAACTGGGGTATGCTATTGATTATTGATTGCCGTCCCTTACGCTCTATAACACCCAACTCGGCATCGGTATAACGGCTGCGCAAGAGGGGTATTCGCTCTTTCGTATTTTCATGGTCTATACGGGTTGAAGTCATTACGACCTGCGGGTCGGGCAATGTTATCTCTATCTTGTTACCGTTACGGGAGACATTAGCTGGTGAGAAATCAGTAAAATCAATATAAGCCTTTACAGTGGCATCTACAGGTACGGCTACCGACCGCTTGCCAGTAGGGAGAGTTATGCTAAAAGAACGACCCAAGAACTTACCCGTAACTGTCTGCTCGTCATCTTGAAACACTATCTTGCGCACTTTATATTCTGCTGTATAGAGGCGCGAGCACTGTTGTATGCGCATCACTATCATGGGAACTGAGTCTATGGGCTCGGCTTCGTGTGATATCTGCTGTGCCTTATTCTGTCCGCAACCTACTAAAGCAACGGCCATACACAGAACTATGGCATATTTTATAACTTTCATCATATAGTATGCAAAGTTAGTGCATTAATGGGGTTCGACAAAGAAACGCCATAGAAAACATGAAAAGGGAACTTGTCAACCGCTGTCATGATTGGCAAGCTCCCCTTTGGCGATTATATCGGGCGAAAAGATTTACCCTAATTTTATTCCATAAACTTCTTGGCTGCACGTAGCTGATGGCGTAGATTGCTCAGTAACTGCTGACTCTCTTGCAACAGATTAAGATAGAGCATACCTACCTGTAACTGTCCGTTGTCATTGGTACTTTGCAAACGTTCTATTTGGCGGTGACGATACTGTGAGAGCTCGTCCTTAAGAGCATCGGCAGCGGCGAGCGTATCGCGGTAACGGTCGAAACGACCAGTAGAAATCTGAGCTTCGGTATCACGCATCAGCTCAACTATCCTTATCTTTATCATTTGGTACTCGCTGCATACATACATTGGAACAGGGGTAAAATTATTATCAACATGCTCCTTGATAGGTTCTAACATACGCCGCATGCAATAGATAAGCTGCTGACTGGCATTTACACCTACATGGAACCAAGTATTACGCTCCATGGCCATCTCGATAGGCACACGGTGAAGAGCCACAAGCTGCTGCTTGCGCACAGTACGAAGCTCATCTTTATAGCGGCGCAGATGGCGCATCACCTTACGCAGTGGCGATGGACGGTTGCCCTCAAATCCTTCTATCAACAGTTCGTAGTCGGCAATAAGTTCTTCTGTAATGGTACTTTGAGTATGGCGCACGTACTTCTTGAGCAAATCCCAAACTATTTCGGGTTCTTGAGTACGCATCATCAACCTAAAGAGGTCTTTGTTGTCACTATCACGGCCAGCACGTTTTTTGCCTTTACCAGAGAAGAATAGAATGTACACTACCAATGCTATAAACGCTATCTGTACAACCAGCCCTCCATAATACATGGCTGCACATACAAAAGCTCCTGCCATGAATGCGGCTCCTGCAGTAATAAACCATCCGCCTATGACAGACAGCACACCAGTAATACGAAACACTGCACTCTCGCGACTCCATGCGCGGTCGGCAAGCGAACTACCCATTGCCACCATAAAGGTTACATAGGTAGTACTGAGGGGTAATGCATAATTAGTACCTATAGTGATGAGCATTGAGGCCAACACCAGATTGACAGCGGCACGTACAGTGTCAAAGGCTGCTGCATTCGATGTACTCTCAGCAACAGGAGCGAAACGCTTGTTTATCCATTGATTAAACTTGTTGGCCACAGGTATATGCTGAACTATAGAGCCCATACTGTCACTGATATTCTGTACCGTACGTACAATGGCACGGGCTGCGCGTGACGATCCAAACATCTCATCGCCCTCGTCTTGACGGGCAAGGTCTACCGACGTCTGTATCACTTTCTTTGCCTTCTTAGACGTGGCCATGGCTATTATCATAACTGCGCCAGCTATAAGTAAAAATATCACGGGAGTCTGTGCTGGAGCCATAAGAGCATCCATCATATAACGAGTAGGAAGTACCCCCGTAGCCAATCCGTTGTTATAATAATCAAGATAGCTGTCAAGGCCTGCCAATGGCACTCCTATAAAATTGACCAGGTCATTACCAGCAAAAGCCATAGCCAGAGCAAACGTACCCATAAGCACCACAATGCGGAACACATTGACATGCAGAAGATGCAGAGCGCCCATCACCACTGTAGATACAATACCTATAACTGCAAGAAGCATGGGGATATTGCCACCTATCCATTCTCTGAGTTCGGTTGGCATATATGGCGATCCACTTATACCCTTAAGAAATATAAAATAGGCAAGAGCCGAGAAAGCTATTCCACCGAAAAGGGCTACCGCTAAAAGTCCACCACCAGTCTGACGGAAAGTAAATACTATACGCGCTATCCACTGCACCAGTACACCGAATACAAAGGCTACAGCCACCGATACAAAGATGGCGAGAATAACACTAAGCGCCTTGTCTGTGTTGAGCAAGTCGTTTATCTGCAAACTACCATCGCCCATCATCTTGACTGCTGCCAACACAGCTGCAGCTCCCAAGAGTTCAAATACTAGCGATACTGTAGTAGATGTGGGCATACCGAGCGAATTGAACACATCGAGTACTATCACATCGGTAACCATGACCGCAAGAAATACCACCATTACTTCGCTCATGGCAAAATGATGGGGCAACATAATGCCGTGACGAGCCAAGTCCATCATACCCGATGACATTACTGCACCCAGCAGCACACCAGCCGAAGCCACAAAAAGGATAGTGCGGAATTTGGCCACACGGGCACCCACCGCCGACTGGAGAAAATTAACGGCATCGTTGCTCACACCTACATAAAGGTCGAACAATGCCAAACACAGCAAAAATACTACAATGAGAAAATAAATTGCACTCATATCTTCTTGTTTTGATTTACTGCCACAAAGGTAGATAACAGATATTACAATAATGTTAAGGCATTGTGACAATGGGATGAAAAAAACAGCCACCTACGACCACAAACAAACAACTATGGTTAAAGAACTTGCCTGTCAGGTATACCTGACAGGTAAAGACCATTATTTTTTATATTAAAGGTACGCTAATACAGCTTTTTTTGACTACTTTTGCATCGATATAAGCATTATATTTCCTAACCATGGCAATTGTAATAGGTATAGACGTGGGCATTAGCACCACCAAAATAGTAGGAATAAACGACAATGGACAAGTAATATCGCCCAAACGTATAAAAGCTACCGACCCTGTGGCTTCACTTTACGGTGCATTCGGTAAATATCTGTACGACAACAAGATAAAGCTGGACGATGTAAAGCAAGTTATGATTACTGGAGTTGGTGCGGCATATATAGACACACCCATATATGGACTACCCACAGACAAGGCCGATGAATTTATAGCCGATGGCCTTGGAGCCATTTATGAAACCGATCTGGACCGTATGATTGTTGTATCAATGGGTACGGGAACATCGCTTGTACAGTGTATTGGTAGCGACATACGCCATATAGGCGGACTGGGCATCGGCGGCGGCACGCTAATGGGACTGTCACGCATTATGCTCCAAACCGACGACATACACGCCATCAACAAATTGGCTTCAGAGGGAAACCTAAAGAACATCGATGTACAGATAGGCGACATAAGTCCATCTCCCCTGCCAGGCCTTCCTAAGAGCGCTACAGCCAGTCTCTTCGGCAACGCCAAGAGCAATGCCACACGCGAAGATATAGCACTGGGCATCATCACTACCGTTCTGCAGACTATCGGCTCAACCACTATCTTATCATCGCTGGGTAGCGGCATCAAAGAATATGTACTCATAGGCAACCTAACTCTATTGCCCCAGTGCCGAGTAGTATTCCCCTCAATGGAAAAATTGTACGGAGTTCGGTTCATAATACCCGAATACAGCGAATTCTGTACCGCCATAGGAGCAGCCTTAGTCTATATAAAAGGCAAAAAGTAAGCTTATAAGGGGTGACCGAGTAAACTAGCAATTTGACATAAAAGAAGCCGAAAGACAACAAGAAATTCTGCGATATAATATAAAACAAATAGTATACGGTAATATTTTTTAGAACCACTCATAAATCAATAACTATGAAAAGAAACATTTTAATTGGCATGTGTCTGATAATGGCTGTAATGGCCTCAGCACAAGATCTGATTGTATGTAGCTACAACATTCGCAACGCCAACCGTGGCGACAGTAAAAACGGAAACGGCTGGGAGAAACGTTCGGTATTCATGTGCCGGCAAATACAGTTTGAAGACCCTGGTGTATTCGGCTGCCAGGAAGTAAAAAAAGAACAGATAGACGATATATTGCGGCTAATGCCCGAATACGCCTATATAGGACTTGGACGAGACGATGGTAAAGAAGGCGGCGAATTTTCACCCGTTTTCTACAAGAAAGACCGCTACAAACTACTCGACAGCGGCACATTCTGGTTGGCCGAAGACCCAACCAAGCCCATACTGGGATGGGATGCCGCCTGCAAGCGCGTATGTTCATGGGGGCACTTCAAAGACCTAAAGACCAAGCACACCTTCTATTTCTTTAATACACACATGGACCATATTGGCACTACGGCCCGACGCGAAGGAGCTAAACTGATAGTAAGCAAGATGCGCGAACTGATGAAAAAGAACGATCCTGTAATACTTACCGGCGACTTCAACGTAGACCAGCGCAGTGAACCCTATCATGTATTCATCAATTCTGGTTTCCTCAACGACTGTTATACAGCCAGCAAATATCGTTTTGCCACCAATGGAACATTCAATGACTTCAACCCGAACAGTTATAGCAATAGCCGCATAGACCATATCTTTGCCAGCAAAAGTCTAAAGATAGACCGCTATGCTATCCGTACCGACGGCTATTGGGACGAAGTTAATATGTATGACGCAGTTCCTTCACCCAACGCCCCAATGGACGTAAAGCTCAAGGATGGTGTGCGCCGTACCCCCTCAGACCACTACCCCGTGGTAGTAAAGATAAACTTCTAACATTAGGCTCTACGCTATATTACAGAAAGAGGATGCGCCTGTTTTGACACATCCTCTTTTTGGTTATTGGTATACCAAGGCTTCTACTCATAGTCGTCAATTACAGCATTTATTATATCCATCATAGGTTTGGCCACCCCAAAATACTTGAGCAACTGGCGCGACCAGTCGGAAGCTTCAAACAAAGAGTCTGGTACACGCATCCAACAACAATAGTCTTTCATGCGCAAATAGTCTATATAAGCATAATCACGAGGAAATCCCTTGGGCGCCGTTTTTAGCATAGAAATGCCGAAACCACGCCTACTCATCTCCTCGTCATTCATCACGCCCTCACCAGGATAGCCGAAATAACTTACAAACGGTCCTGATTCTACCACCTTGCGCCAAAGTTCAATATTACCCATAATCTCATTACGGCACGAGGTAAGAATATTGGTGGGAAGCCAATATGAACCTACTGCTATAAAACTATTGCCAGGCTGCAGATGGATATAATAACCTCCACGGAGTGACTTGCGCCCCTTGGCACAAATATAAGCACCGAAGTGCCGTTTATACGGCGACTTATCTGGGCTGAAACGAGTATCGCGATTAAAGCGATAGATACAGTCTTTGGCTGTAAGATGGGCTACCTCACTATCTATCGTGGTTATATCGGCAATGGCTCGTGTTATATCGGCTTCAAAATCGGCCTTACATATATTATATTCGTTTTTATGTTCCAAAAACCAAGTACGGTTATTGTTGTGAGCAACTGCATCTAGAAATTTCAATATACGTTGTGCATCCATAATTATAGTTTAGAATTGTCAAATCGTTTGGGACAGAAGGAATCAAAAGGACATTCGCCACAGAGCGGACGACTGCTGCGGCAAATATAACGTCCATGAAGAAGTAGCCAATGATGGGCGTTAGGAATATCATCTACAGGAATGTGGCGTACCAAATGCTCTTCTACCTTTAAAGGTGTGTTGGCGCTACGGGGCACCAGTCCAAGCCGATGGCTTACACGATATACATGCGTATCAACAGCCATAGTAGGTTTGCCAAACCACACGGCCTGAATAACATTGGCCGTCTTTCGCCCTACGCCTGGCAACGTCTGAAGTTGTTCACGGTCTGAAGGTACTTCTCCACCAAATTTCTCGACCAACTGCTTTGACATGGCTACAAGATGGGTAGCCTTGGCATTTGGATAGCTTACCGACCTTATAAATCGGAGTACATCTTCGACATCAGCCTGGGCCATTTCGCGAGCAGTAGGATAATGGGCAAAAAGTTCAGGGGTTACTTGGTTGATGCGCTTGTCGGTACACTGTGCACTAAGCAGTGTAGCCACCAGCAACTGAAAAGCCGAACCAAACTGGAGTTCGGTGGTTGCCTTAGGCAAAGCCTTACGATAATGTTCAAGCACTGCAGTGTATCGTTGCCGAATGTTCATAATACTTCTATTTGTAACAAGCAAAAGAAACGGAGTATGCAGAAATTATTCGCTCTACATACTCCGTCTGTAATTTATGGGATGAGCCTGTTGACACGCCCCTTTCTGCAAATATTCTATTTCTTCTCTTCGGTAGCCTTCTGGGTAGCAGCCGTAGGTTTGTATGCCTTATTAAGACCCGCTACAACATCGGCAGTGATATCGTAAGCCTTGTCTGCATAAAGCAAGTTATCACCTGCCTTGCTTAGAATAAGGCTATATTTCTTGTCCTTATTATAGGCAGCAAGAAAATGCTGGATAGAATCGCGCAAGGCTGTATTGTACTTGTCTGTTTCAACTTGAAACTCGTTGGTAAGACGACGATTGAGTGCATCTAAATCTGCGCTCTGCTTCTGCAGACCAGCCTGAATACCCTCAGCTTGTTCACGAGTATAGGCATTCTGCTGAACTTTCTGCTGAAAATTGGCTGCAGCAGCCTGCAGTTGTTGCTGCTTGGCGGCAAGGGTATTCTGTATATTCTGTCCCTTCTTCTGAAGGATAAGCGAATAGTCTTTACAGAACTTATACTGCGACATAATGGAGTCTACCTCAACATAAGCTATTTTTAAACTGCCTGAAGCCACGGGCTGAGCCTTGGCTTCTTCATTGGCACCACTCTTATTACACGAGGTCATGGCAACCGATACTACTGCGGCTACCGCCAGGGTTTTCATCAGATTCTTCTTCATATATATTATATTTTTCATTTCTATTGTTTTAAAAAGGGAAAACAAGATTCAATATGCCCGCCCTTTCTGCCGAGCCTCGCGATCTTGGTCTATTACACAATGTATTCCACGAGACCGCATTGCCTTACTGTCATGGATATGCTGCGAAGAAAACTCCCCTTGTTTGCGAAAAAGCAACTTCACACATAATAATGCCATTGCAATAGCAATTATTAACACGCTTAATAGTAGAGTTTCTGCCATTTTACTTAATTTTGCAGTATCACTTTGACACTTTAATGATGACAAAGGTAGCGTTTTTAGATTAAAGGACAAAAAAAATATTCATAAAAATGAGTAACGTACAATTAAAACCAGCTCGCGTATTTGAGCAGTTTGCAAAAATCAATCAAATTCCACGTCCTTCCAAGCACGAGGAAAAGATGATTGCTTATCTTAAAGAATTCGGTCAAAGCCACGGATTAGAAACTGTTGTTGATGAAACAGGAAATGTACTGATACGAAAACCAGCCACAAAAGGGCTGGAAA
>CAVHVH010000074.1:0-12129 GCA_963639385.1 Oscillospiraceae bacterium | reverse complement strand
AGCGCTCCTGGTTTGGGACCAGGTGGTCGCAGGTTCGAATCCTGTCGCCCCGACCCTTCCATAATTCAAATACTTTTTATTCAAAGGTTGCTATAAAAACGCAACCACAAGCTATTCGCTTTTAACAAAGCATTTTCATCTTCACTTTAATCCAAAATGTGAGCCTACCAAATCTCACAATGCCCACATGCAACTCACCCGATAAAATGCGCATCAATAACTGTCTACACACTTTATCGGGTGAGTTCTTTTAAAAGGTATTTTATCTCTTACACGGAGGTTCTTGAGGTCCCCTTGCAGCACGCCGGAAAGCCATACGATGAAAATAGTCTTCTGCCCGAAGTATTTTCATAACCGTTCCAGCAGGCAATATATTCAAAAACTTCAGATGGTATTTTTGTTGAATCTTGCGTATCTGCACATCTATATTGTCCATACGCTGAATTGCACGAGAACACGCTGCATCGTCTCCATAATCGGCCATTCTACGATATTTACGCATCTCATCGAAAAGGGTGCGTTGCTTAGACTGCATCTCTCGAAAAAGGGGAAGAAACTTTTCAGATTGTTTAGTTGTAAGCCCTGCTTGTTTGACAATATACGTTTCCATCTCTGCCTGAAAACGTTTGGGATTGAAATTACGTTCACCAGCCATTGTCGTTACAAGAGCTATCTGCATGAGAAGAAATACTATCAATAAACGTTTCATACTACCCCTCCATAAAATTAGTTCTCACATAACGAGGCATACATGTCACCCTTGTCATACATGGCATAGTCTGCCATCTCGTCAATAGATACATCAATGGCATGCTGTTCAGCCACAGTCTGAACTCTATTCTGTTGGAAATGACCTACATAAAGAGCCGAAACGAACACCAAAGCCACAAAGCATGCTACCGATGCCATAGCATAGCGATACCGATGCCACCATGAATATTGCACTATAGTAAGTCTATCGGGTAAAGCAGCCATAAAGTCATCAGCAAAATGATCGAAATATCCCTCTGGCACTTTGAAAGGATTACGACCCGGTTGCATGTTATTAAACTTGATTTCGCTCATATTTATTCATTTTATATACGTTTGACGATTGCATTTGCAAATGGTTTAATCCCGTTGTTTAATATATTCCAAAATTTTCTGCACGGCTATATGATAACTTGCCTTAAGTCCACCCTCTGTACGATTAAGCATCTTACTCATATCCGAGTATTTCATCTCATCGTAATATCTAAGTTGAAAAACCATGCGTTGTACATCGGGAAGATGAGCAATAGCTTCTTGTAAAAGGGCTTCTGTTGCATCACCATCGAAATACTCATCGGCCATTAGATTTCTCGCCGAATATAGGTCAACATCAGTATCTGCCTTATTTTTCTGCCTACGCAAGAAATCAAGCGATTCGTTTATGGCTATACTGCACAACCATGTAGAAATCTTTGCATCACCCTTAAATCTACCTATGTTTATCCATGCTTTCATCAACACATTCTGCAACACATCATCTGCGTCATCATGAAAAAGCACAAAATGACGAATTTTCCAATATAGCATTTCACTATATTGACCAACGATGAGTCCGAACGCCTTACGCTGCGTTTCGGGCGCAAAAAGCATTTTTACCAATGTAGCATCATCTATACTCATCGGTAATTATTCAAATAATGGTAAATTACTGCATCATACCCATAGATGTCAGAATATTCACACATACGCCCTTGGGCGTCGGGATAAAGGGTATAATAAGTTATAAACAACGGCACGGCCGGCTCTATACTTTTCGAGCCTATTATCATACTGCGGCTCAGGGTATCCTTAGACATTCCTTCATCATGAGATATGCGGGCTGTCATAGAATATTGTATTTTAGCTTTCACCGAAGCATCTTCATCGCCAAGCAAAAACAAAGCAAGGTCATAAGGGCGTTCAACTCTCACACAGCCATGCGAAACTGCCCGTATGGCCCGATTGAAAAATCCTCTTGACGGGGTGTCGTGCAAGTAGACAGAAAACGGATTGGCAAAACGAAATATAACACGCCCCAGCGAATTGCCCTCTCCCCCTTTCTGAATAACGGCATAGGCCGGAGAAAGTAGCATATCGGCTGTAAAATTAGGCCATTTTACTATTTTGCCGGTACTACGTTCACGCACAAAATAATTATTCCGCTCAAAATAGCCACTATCACCGATATGTTGCACCACGCTATGACGAACTATACTCTTGGGAATTATCCATTGCGGATTAAAATCCATACGTGAAATATCACTATTAAGCAAAGGTGTCTTGGTAGACGTTGCACCAAGACCTACACGCATTTGAAGAATTTTATCACCATCAACGGCATCTAACATATAAGCCGGTACATTTACTATCACATATTTGGAATATTGGCGCGGAGAGCGTAATGTACGCCAGCGACTTCGCTCCATATTCACAAGTAACTTGGCATAAACTGGCGATGACTGAGGGGTAGACTTCAACATGTGGGCAAACCGGCGATAAAACGTGTCCACGGGCTGCACCTCTTGTAAGAACAAACCTACACTATCTTTTTTTACCTTAGATAGAGCCTGTTGGTAAAATCCTTTATTAGGGGTTTCCATCCCAACATTATAAAGAGTACGAAAGCCATGGTTTACATAGGCTGTATCCACTAAATCTATATGGTTGAGAAGTTTACATGGATTAACATAGCCGAAACGTTGCCCTGAAACATAACGTAAGTAAGATTTGGTAAGATTATATTCTAACCGCGCCACCACTTTGCTGGCTGTGTTAACTGTATCAAACTGCAAATTACGCAACCTATATATATCTGCTTCTATCTGAGCTACGCGAAAACTACGCTTACTAAACCCCAGTTTATCTACCTGCTGCAGATAAGCCAACAAAGTATCTGCCCTATAGTCTACCCCTCTACGGTCTACCCAAAGCAATGTATTACCTTGTTGATAATATTTGCGTAAAAAATAATCAGAAGCAACAGTATCCTGGTCCTCATGTATCTGACACTCCATATCCTGGCGAAGTCTTGACAGACTCACCACATAGTCAGATACACGCATTGACGCAAAATCATCTAAAGTGACATCGCTATTAGGATTGGCGTTCTTTTCAGCGCACGCTATAAGCGAAGATACAACTATGACACCAAAGACAATTCTCAAAAAGCGCAACACAACTTACTTAACAGAAATTTTGCGAACGCACTTGCCTACCTTTACTATATAGCAACCCTTAGGCAAGTTTATATCAAAGCGTTTATCATCACCATCCACCTTGACATTCATCACCTTTACACCTGCCACATTATAAATCTGCAACACCTCGCCCTCTGCTCCGGTAACCCGCAACACAAAGTTTGAATAAGATATAGAGATTTGCTGAAAATCGGTCTCTACAATCTCTATACTATTGACTGTCATAGCTGATGATGGAATGGCAAAAGTTATGAATATTGTAAAAAACAGAGCAAGTATATTTTTTATCATAAGCTTCCAATATTGCATTTCTATGCAAAAATAGATAATTTACTACATAATACCGTTCTTTTCTTGCAACAAAATGACAGACATTAAAACTATTTAACATCTATCACCATTCCCTCATTGGCCAATATGGTATTGGGGAATATCTCTATAGCCTCGTCAAGTATAATCTGTTCGTCTTCATAACGTGCGCTAAAATGACCTAACACCAATTTACCTACATGCCCTTTGCTCGCCACTTTTGCCGCTTGGCCAGAGGTACTATGCCAATACAGTTTAGCTCGATCTACCTTTGTTTTATCATAGGTACTCTCATGATAGAGCACATTTACTCCATCTATTAATTTATATAGACTATGAATATAGCGTGTATCACTACAATAAGCATAACTGCGTTGTGGGTCTGCCGGATAAGTAAGCCGAGAATGAGGGATATGTGTTCCATCTTCTGTAGTCCACCCGTCACCATTCTTGATATTGGCAATATAACAAACAGGAATGTTGTAAAAATCTATCATATCGCGACGTATATGTGGCAACGAGGGCTTTTCACGAAAAATGAAACCACAACACGGAACTCTATGTTGCAAAGGTACTGTTATAACCTCAATGGTACGGTCTTCATAGATTACTGCCGATTTCGTTGTATCGGTAGCATGAAACACTACTTTGTATTCCAGCCCATGGCAATAGAGTTGCATTTCCATATCCAACACT
This sequence comes from Oscillospiraceae bacterium, assembly GCA_963639385.1. Classification (GTDB taxonomy): domain Bacteria; phylum Bacteroidota; class Bacteroidia; order Bacteroidales; family Bacteroidaceae; genus Prevotella. The sequence continues at coordinate 7,918 of CAVHVH010000074.1, read as the reverse complement.
GGTTCCAGTTCGGCCGGTGCATATATATGAAGTGGTGCCGTACGCCCAAGCATCCCAAATGTGGAAATCATCCCTATCAAGCCAAAACAATGATCGCCATGAAGATGAGAAATAAAGACGTGGTTTATACGGGAAAAGCCCAATCGAAAACGGCGAAGTTGTACTTGCGCACCTTCACCACAGTCTATCATAAACATTTTATTGCCAAACTCAACCACTTGAGCCGATGAGTTATGATGCAAAGTGGGCAATGCACTTCCACACCCCAGTATATGAACTTTAAATGTTTCCAAATGTCTGCTATTTATAGAGCCGTTTTAATTTAACTGACGCTTAAATACATAAATTCCTTGACTATTCTCAAGGTAAAGGCTATCTGCTCCCAACTTGTCTATATCAAATGTATCTGTATTGAGTACCAGTTTACAATTGGTTATTTTCCAGGTTGTCCAAGGATTACTCTCTGCCTTTACCGAAGAAGCAACAACGCCCCCTTCTTGTATCTCAAAATTCTTGTCAATACTGGTCCATCTCCCCAACAAGGTGGTTATGTTGATAACCTGAGAAGCTTGCATCTCACCATATTCATTCTTAAAGCCTACAACGGCCATACGGTCACCCGTTAACAGTCCTCCCTTTAAGATTGATACGCTATCATCATTGTTAACTATATAGGTAAGCGTATCCCCTTGGTCGGTAATCAGCTCAAGCGAATGCATCGACGTACCACTTCCACACACACCATAAATGGTCGAATCTGGAATTTCTGCCTCTTTTGTCCCTACTTCACCTTCGCTGTTCGGCGAGTTCTTCTTTCCGTTGCAGTTTACCATAAGCATAACAATAAGAGCCATGCCCATTACGCGCCATACTTGCTTCATTATAGTATCTTTTAAGGGTTTATCTATAAAATTTACCACCGCTGAATTTATACGTTATCAACGTTTTTCCCGTTCTTGCCGTTTGGCAGCATTCCACAAGTCGTCCATTTCTCCCAATGTCATATCTTTGAGTTCTTTTCCGGCCTTCTTGGCTTGCTGTTCTACATACCCGAACCTACGGATAAACTTTTGATTGGTCTGTTCCAGGGCATTGTCGGGGTTTATATGATAAAGACGAGCCGCATTGATAACACTAAAAAGGAAATCGCCAAGTTCTTTCTCTGAATTTTCAGCATCATCCTTGGCCAATTCTACTTCCAGTTCATCAAGTTCTTCGCGTACTTTTGCCCAAACGTCTTCACGCTTTTGCCAATCAAATCCCACATTGCGGGCTTTGTCCTGTATGCGATAGGCCTTTATAAGCGAGGGTAAAGCCTTGGGGACACCAGCAAGAACGGTTTTGTTGCCGTCTTTCTCTTTTTGCTTTATCTGTTCCCAGGTCTGTTCCATTTCTTCGCTGTCCTTGGGAGCATTACCCATATTGGCTTTGGGATCATCTTTCCAGCCTGTCCAGTCTATAAATGGATGACGGAACATCAGTTTGCGAGCTTCTTGGTTGCAAATATCAGCAATATCAAATTCGCCTGTTTCATCGCCTAAAATGGCATAGAACAGTACATGTTCCATCACATCACCCAACTCTTTTTTTACATTTTGTAAATCGTTATTCTCCAGCGCATCGGCGAGTTCAAAAACTTCCTCTATCGTATTCGGACGCAAACTCTGAAATGTTTGCTTGCGATCCCAGGGACATTCCTTGCGCAACCGCTCCTGTACATCAAGCAGATGGCCAAAGGCTTCCATTTTACTTTCTCGCGTATTCATATATTGTATTTTCCTTGCAAAAGTAAGGAAATTTCAATAAAAACTTCGTAACTTTGCAATGTTTTTTCAACCAAGATACTATATAAATCAACAGAATATGGAATTAGCAAGTAAGTACGACCCACGCGAGGTGGAGTCGAAATGGTATCAATACTGGCTTGACAACAAACTTTTCAGCAGCAAGCCTGATAATAGAGAACCATACACTATCGTTATCCCACCGCCCAATGTAACAGGTGTGTTGCACATGGGTCACATGCTTAACAATACTATCCAAGACATTTTAGTGCGCCGCGCCCGTATGGAGGGGAAAAATGCTTGTTGGGTGCCTGGAACCGATCACGCTTCAATTGCTACCGAAGCCAAAGTAGTAAAGCGACTTGCCGAACAGGGTATTAAGAAACACGACCTCACACGCGAAGAGTTTCTGAAACACGCTTGGGACTGGACTAACGAACACGGAGGCATAATCCTCAAGCAATTGCGCCGCCTCGGAGCTTCTTGCGATTGGGATCGCACCGGATTTACTATGGACGAAATCCGTTCGAAAAGCGTAACTAAAGTCTTTGTCGACCTTTATAACAAAGGGCTCATCTATCGCGGCTTGCGTATGGTCAATTGGGACCCTAAGGCCCAAACGGCCCTTAGCAACGAAGAGGTAGTGTACAAAGACGAAAAATCCAAACTCTATCATCTAAAATATTACATTGCCGGCGAATGCGATTGCACTGACTTGGAAAAGGCGGCAGAAGGCAATGTAATCCATAAAGATAATAAAGGATATTATGCTGTAGTGGCCACCACTCGTCCTGAAACTATCATGGGCGATACCGCCATGTGTATTAATCCCAAAGACCCCAAAAATCAATGGTTGAAAGGCAAGAAAGTTATCGTGCCTCTTGTCGGCCGCATTATTCCCGTCATAGAAGACCGCTACGTTGATATCGAATTTGGTACTGGTTGCTTGAAGGTTACCCCTGCCCATGATACCAACGACTATATGCTCGGCAAGACCCACAACCTTGAAACCATAGATATCTTCAATGCCGATGCCACCATTTCTGAGGCTTCTCCTCTTTATGTAGGAATGGACCGCTTTGAATGCCGACAGAAAATAGCCAAAGACTTGCAGGCTGCCGGACTTATGGAGCGCATTGAAGACTATAACAACAAAGTAGGTTATTCTGAGCGTAACCCCGATACAGCTATCGAGCCACGCCTCTCTCTCCAATGGTTCCTCCGTATGCAGCATTTTGCTGATATTGCTTTACCACCGGTAATGAATGGAGAAATGAACTTCTACCCTGCTAAATACAAGACTACTTACAAGAATTGGCTTGACAATATCCAAGACTGGTGTATATCGCGCCAATTGTGGTGGGGTCATCGCATTCCTGCCTATTTCTATGGCGATGGCGAAGAAGACTTTGTAGTGGCCGAAACAGCTGAGGAGGCATTGACTTTGGCCCAAAAGAAAACGGGCAACGCCAACTTAGACGCATCCGCCCTCAAGCAAGATGAAGATGCCCTTGACACTTGGTTCTCTTCATGGTTGTGGCCTATATCTCTATTTGACGGTATCAATAATCCCGGCAACAAGGAAATTAGTTACTATTACCCCACCAGCGACCTCGTTACTGGCCCTGACATCATTTTCTTCTGGGTTGCACGTATGATTATGGCGGGCGAAGAATATACGGGCAAAATTCCTTTCAAGAATGTATATTTTACCGGCATTGTTCGCGACAAACTGGGTCGTAAGATGTCAAAGAGCCTTGGCAACTCGCCTGACCCTATTGAACTTATCAACAAGTTTGGTGCCGACGGAGTACGTATGGGTATGATGCTCTCTGCCCCGGCCGGAAACGATATCCTTTTCGATGAAAGCCTATGCGAGCAAGGCCGCAATTTCAACAACAAGATTTGGAATGCTTTCCGCCTTGTCAAGGGATGGACTGTTGCTGACTGCCCCCAACCAGAAGCAAGCCGCATCGCTACCCTTTGGTTCGACGCCAAACTCAAACAGACCAATGCAGAGGTTGATGACCTCTTCCGCAAATATCGTATATCTGAAGCGTTAATGGCTATCTACCGCCTATTCTGGGACGAATTCTCAAGCTGGTATCTCGAGATGATCAAGCCTGCCTATATCAACGGCGAAGCTCAGCCCATTGACCGGAAGACCTACGACTGCACACTGAAATTCTTCGAAACTCTTCTCAAAATGCTACATCCTTTTATGCCTTTTATCACAGAAGAGTTGTGGCAACACATCTACGAGCGCAAGGCTGGAGAAAGCATTATGCGCGATGCCCTACGAGTAGACGCGCCCATTGAAGCCGACAACACTCTTGTTACACAGATAGAAGAAGTAAAACAGATTGTCAGTGGCGTGCGCATGGTTCGCAACCAGAAGAATATAGCTCCCAAAGAACCATTAGATCTTCAAGTTATAGGCTCTAACACTTTCGCTGCTTACAATGCCGTAATTGTAAAGATGGCCAACCTCAGCAATATTACCGAGGTAACCGACAAGGATGCCAGTGCCAGTGGCTTTATGGTAGGCACCCACGAATTTGCCGTACCTCTCGGCAGTCTTGTTGACGTTGAGGCCGAAATAGCCAAAGCCGAAGCTCAGCTCAAGCATCTTGAAGGATTCCTAATGGGGGTACGCAAGAAGCTTTCTAACGAGAAATTTGTGGCCAACGCCCCCGAGGCAGTGGTTGCCATGGAACGCAAGAAGGAAAGCGACTCGCTTGAAAAGATTGCCGCCCTTAAAGACTCGATTGCCGAGCTTAAAAAGAAGTAAAACTCTGTAAATTTATACTATCATGAAGCGTTTTCTTGGTTTATGCGCGTGTTTGACCGTCCTGTTTTTCACAGCTTGTAACGATAACGATGGTCCTGAACCCTCGCACGAAACCGAGAAAACGCTTTTTCTCTATTTGCCCTGGTCGTCAACCAGCCAGCAACCTTACCAGCGTAGCCTGTTTACTTATTTCATCAACAATATTAACAGTATTGAGCAAGCCATAAAGCAACAAGGCGGAATGGGCAACACGCGCCTGGTTACATTCATATCGCTGTCGCCTACCTATTCGGCCTTGATAGAAACAAAATATCAGAATGGATACTGTGTTCGCGACACGCTGAAACGTTATTACGATTACGACTATACCACACCATCGGGCATTGCTTCGTTGCTAACAGATGTCAAGACCTCGGCTCCAGCACCTACCTATGCCATGGTGATAGGATGTCATGGCAACGGATGGATTCCGCGCGATATAAAAAACTATTACCGTAGCCGTTCGTTTGGCGGTATTGATACGCAGTATCAGACTGAACTTACCAGTCTGGCCGAAGGCATAAAGGGCGCAGCTATGCCTATGCAGTTTATAGCTTTCGACGACTGCTATATGGCCAATATTGAAGTGGCTTACGATCTGAAAGACGTAACCCAATATATCATTGCCTCTACTTCTGAAATCATGGCCGATGGACTACCCTACAGCCGCATTTGGAGTTATTTGGCTTCTGCCACTCCTAATTATCAGGCCATAGTCAATGAGTTTTACAACTATTATACCCAATATACCTACCCCTATGGTACATTGTCTGTAATAGACTGTAGCCAAATAGATGCAATGGCTTCATGGATGAAGGGTATCAATAGCCGCTACACTTTCGACGCTACGGCTATCAGCAACCTGCAAAAGCTCGACGGAATGGCTCAAACTATATTCTTTGACATGAAAAGTTATATAGACAATCTGTGCAACGACAATGATTGTAACCAGTTTAATGCCTTGGTGGCACGCCTTGTACCCTATCATGTCCATACGTCATCAATATACACCGACTTTAGCCAATATAATGGCGGTGTAACAACCATTCCCGTTACTACGTTCTGTGGAATAACAATTTCCGACCCAACTACAAATACCTATGTAGCGGGCCGGAAATCTATGACTGGTTGGTGGATAGCCACCCATTAATCTACTTGTGCCGGTTCGTATGGCAGACCCCATACATCGGCAACAGCCTTGAAGGTTACTTTACCTTCTACTATATTCAATCCCTTGTATAGAGCCTCGTCTTCACGGCAGGCTTTCTTCCAGCCTTTGTCTGCTAAAGCCAACGCATATTTCAAGGTGGCGTTGGTAAGGGCTGCAGTAGAGGTATTAGGCACTGCACCCGGAATATTTGCTACGGCATAATGTACTATACCATCAACTACATATACTGGGTCGCTATGGGTTGTGGCATGCGATGTTTCAAAGCATCCGCCTTGGTCTATAGCCACATCTACCAACACTGTTCCCGGCTCCATAACTTTCAACATATCTTTTGTAACCAAATGCGGAGTCTTGTCCCCAGGAACCAATACCGATCCTATAACAACATCAACATCCGATAGTTCCTTGCGTATATTATGCTCGGTTGAATAGAGCGTATGTGCATTGGCTGGAAGTTCGGCATCTAACTGGCGCAGACGTGGCAGACTTACATCTGTAATATATACATCGGCTCCCATACCGGCAGCCATGCGTGCAGCGGCCTCTCCTACTACGCCACCACCGAGAACCAATACTTTGGCGGGTTTTACGCCCGGCACACCACTCATCAGTTTGCCTTTTCCACCTTTGGTTTTCTGGAGATAATAAGCTCCACTGAGAGCTGCCATCCTACCAGCTACCTCGCTCATTGGTACAAGCAGAGGCAAACGCCTATCGGCCGTCTGAACCGTCTCGTAAGCCAAACATATTGCACCGCTCTTTATCATGGCTTTGGTCAAAGGCTCATCGCAAGCCAAATGGAAGTAGGTAAACAAAAGTTGTCCCTTCTTTACCAAAGCATACTCTGGCTCAATAGGTTCTTTAACCTTGATTATCATCTCAGCCACATCGTACACCTGCTCAATAGTGGGCACTATCACCGCCCCTACTTGCTGGTAGGCTTCGTCTGCAAATCCGCTTCCTTCGCCTGCTGTATGCTGTACAAATACTTCGTGACCGTGTTTTACCAGTTCGGCCACGCCTTCGGGAGTCATACCCACTCTGTTCTCATTGTTCTTGATCTCTTTGGGGATTCCGATTTTCATGATGTTTATGATTTTAGTTGTTTAACACCGCAAAAATAATAAAAAATCAAATTGCGCCATCATAATTCTTCTTTTTTTTGTTTTTTTTATTTGGAAAAGAACAAATTGATACTAATCCCGGATAATAAAAACCCCTTTCCATACAGACTATCAACATAGTCTGCATGGAAAGGGACTGTCCCACTTCATTTTTTAGAACCACCCTTATGGGTAGTTTACCTTACTATCGCTTCCTTGATGCTCTCTACTATATAGCGTACATCATCGTCGGTTACCCACGGTCCTGCCGGCAGACAGAAACCCACCTTGAATATTTCTTCCTCTATGCCATTGGTATACACGGGCGCATCGGCGTACACAGGTTGCTTGTGCATTGGCTTCCATACGGGTCTACATTCTATTTTCTTTGCAAGCATAAACACGCGCAGGGCCTCTACATTCTCGTTGGGCTGGCAATCCGTCACGGCCGAATCTACTGCATGTATCACACCGGCTGCTCCACCCACGGCTGTCTTTATCACTTCCTTATAGGCATTCTCCTGACCTTGGATTTTTACGTCTGCATCCAGCGTTGCCGCACAAAGCCAAAAGTTAGCATCGTAACGAGGGTCTGTCGGCTGCTTGTGTATATGTACCCCCTGTACATCTTTCAACAGTTCCTCGTAAAGAGCCTGTACATGCTTGTGGTGAGCTATATGGTCGTTAAGTACCGTCATCTGTCCACGACCTATACCCGCACACACGTTACTCATACGATAGTTATAGCCAATGGCCGTATGCTGATAGTAAGGATAAGCATCGCGCGCTTGTGTGGCATACCACATTATATTATTAGCATCCTCATCATTATGACAAATCAAGGCACCACCACCAGAGGTGGTTATCATCTTGTTGCCGTTGAACGATAGTACACCGTACTTACCAAAGGTACCAAGTACTTGCCCATCAAAGCGAGAGCCCATACCCTCAGCGGAATCCTCTATCACCGGGATCCCATACTTATTAGCAATGGCCATAATCTCATCTATGCGGTAAGGCATACCATAAA
>CAVHVH010000073.1:0-12210 GCA_963639385.1 Oscillospiraceae bacterium | reverse complement strand
CGACCTATATGGCAATACGCTGATAGGTGATAATATAGAGATGTATGAAAGCAACAACTGTATAGTACATACGCTTCAGCAGAAGCGGGTTGTTATCCAGGGATTGGATAATTATATTGTGGCCGAAAAAGACGGAGTTCTGTTGATATGTAAATTGTCTGAAGAACAACGTATTCGCCAGTTTAGTGGCGAAGGGAAGTGATGAAAAATAACGTGACAATTAAAAAGGGCGGCTTCAGTGTTGAGGCCGCCCTTATAACTTATGTTGTAGGGTAGGGTATTATGCTTTTTGTTTCTTTTTTAAAGCCCATTTAATGACAAAATATACAACAGCAATGGCTACGATGGCGATAATTCCCAATTTGATATATTCACCATATTCTTGAATTTTGTTGTTCAGCTCGTTTTCGGGCACTACAGCGTGGAGATACCATCCCAATAATGCCAAAATACAATTCCACAGGCCAGCACCGATTGTAGTATAAAGAATAAATTTCCAAAATTTCATTTTTGACAGTCCTGCGGGTATAGAGATAAGATGGCGTATTCCCGGGAGTAATCTTCCTGTAAGCGTGGCAATAACTCCGTGATTGTAGAAAAACTGTTCGCTATGTTCAACTTTCTGTTGGTTGAGCAAGCACATGCGTCCCCATTTGCTGTTGGCAAACCGGTAAATAATGGGGCGTCCAAGAAAGTAGGCTACCAAATAGTTGATGGTTGCGCCACAGTCGGCTCCTATGGTTGCGAATAGAATTACCAGAAAAACATTAAGGTTTCCCCCCGCAGCATGATATGCTGCCGGTGAAACCACCAACTCCGACGGTACTGGTATGACGGTACTTTCCAGCAACATCAAGAAAAATATGGTTCCGTAATTTAAGTTGCCTAATAAAGAGGATATCCAGTTCATTTTGTTAATTTGTTTATTATGAATTTAAACAAGTCCTTCTGTTTTATATCAGGGGGTAATATCTCTGCGAATAAGAAGGATACCTCATCGGGATTGACTTCACATCCTTTCTTGAGAGCCTGTATAAATTCTTCATAGTATCCCAATCGTGCACAGCATGCAGCATAATAGCCCCAACCTTCTGTTGAGTCTTCGTTTTGTCCATCAACAGTAATGTGCTTCAGCATGTCGTAAGCCAATGGATATGCCCCATTGTCATAATATGATATTCCTATCTGAAAATATGTATCGTCGGTATCTGTAGACGAAGCTATAGCTTTCTTAAATTCGTCCATGGCCTTTTCATCCCGTCCGAGGTTCATAAGAATGTATCCTTCTGCTACATATAGACTAGACATATCGCAGTCTGTTTCGCCGTCTTGTATGCATTGCTTTATACATTCGCTTATGATACGAAGCGCTTCTTTTGATTGGCCGATAGTAGTTAGTAGCAATGCTTTCCGCCTTACAATGTCTGTAAATAGATGAGGATTGTTTTTTGCGAATTCCAGCGCTTTATCGTAATGGATAAGGGCTTCTTGTGGTGCATCTTTTTTGAGATACAGGTTGGCCAACAGAGATTCTACGTATCCGTCATGTGGATGTATCTGCAGATATTTCTGATAGAGTTTCATAGCTTCGTCAAAGTGTCCAAGAGCGATTTCGCAGTTGGCTTTGGTTAACAAAGCATCTTCGCATGTAGGGTCAATAGCAAGCGCAAATTCACTGCTTTGCAGGGCTTCTTGGTACTTGCCGCTTAGAAATTGGGCAGTTGTTAGCTGTTCCCAATAAAAGGTAGAATACGGCTCGTCGTCAATAAGTTTGGTGTATAATATTTCTGCCTGCTCATAGTCTTGTTCTAACAGTCGTATGCGCGCGATGGTTTCCCGATAGTCTTTACCTGTCTTGTCATCCGAATAGTTTATCCATTTTTCGGCGAGGTCGTATATTTCATAGTCTATGAATATGTTGGCCACATCATATATGACATCAGCTCTGTCTTGGCGGTCCAAACCATCAAGACTTGCATACAGATATTGGTCGGCTTTGTCTAATTTGTCTTCGTATATCAGAAATTCTGCATTGAGATATTTGAAATCATAATCAGATATGTCACTAATCTTGTTTGCGTAATATTTTGCCTTTTCTATATTGTCCTCTTGCAGTAGAGCATATCTCGAGCGGAAAGCAAGCGGTGCTACAGCATCGGGGAACATATGGATGGCTTTTTCAATTACACAGATGGCTTTTTCGTCGTCATCGTTTGCTTGATAGTACTCGGCAATATCGGTTAATTCTTCAGGGTCAAAGTAAAAAGGTTCTCCTTGATTGGAAGATTTCTCATATTTGTCAAGGAGAGCCTTAAAAGTCTTTGATTTAAAATACTGTTGTTTAGCAGAATCAATCATTTATTTCTTGTTTTGTTTTGCCCACGCATCCTTTAAACCAACAGTCTTGTTAAACACAGGATGTTCGGTGGTTGAGTCTGGGTCTGCCATAAAGTATCCTATGCGTTGGAATTGCAGATATTCTCCAGGTTGTTTTGAGGCAGCATATTTCTCTATATAGCAATTTGTGCGTATTCGCAAGGAATCAGGGTTCAGCAGTTCGTGGAAGTCGCGCTCATCGGCCGATGGGTTCTCAACAAAGAACAAACGGTCGTATTCCCTTATTTCTGCTTTTACGCTACAGTCTCTGCTTACCCAGTGCAATGTTCCTTTGACTTTGCGGTTGGCACCTTCTTCTCCACTTTTGCTATTTGGGTCGTATTCAGCAAAAATTTCGGTTATGTTGCCATCTTTGTCTTTCTCAACCCCAGTGCATTTTACGATGTAGGCATTTTTCAAGCGCACCTCTTTACCCGGTGTCATACGGAAGAACTTTTTGGGTGCATCTTCCATAAAGTCTTCCCGTTCTATCCAAAGGTTCTTGGTGAATGTGATAGTGTGTGTGCCGTCTTCGCTATTTTCAGGATTGTTTATAGCGTCCATTTCCTCCTGCTTATCGTCAGGATAGTTGGTGATGGTAAGTTTTACTGGGTCTAATACAGCCGAAACGCGACAAGCTTTTTTATTGAGGTCTTCGCGTACGGCAGCTTCGAGTAGTGCAACGTCGTTAAGGGCTTCAAACTTGGTATATCCGATAGAACTGATAAAGTTGCGAATACCTTCGGGAGAATAGCCACGACGGCGCATACCGCACAAGGTGGGCATACGTGGGTCGTCCCAACCGTTAACCAAATGTTCGTCAACCAGAGTATGCAGCTTGCGCTTGCTCATTACCGTATAGGTAAGATTAAGGCGGTTAAATTCAATCTGTCGTGGACGATAATCTTGTAAATTAGCATCGCTTCCGTCTTTTTCTTTGAGGAAATCAATGAACTTGTCGTAAAGTGGACGGTGAGGAACAAATTCAAGCGTGCAGATAGAGTGGGTAACACCTTCAAAATAGTCGCTTTGTCCATGGGCAAAGTCATACATGGGGTAGCAATTCCATTTTGTACCAGTACGGTGGTGCGGTGTATGGATAATACGGTACATGATAGGGTCGCGGAAGTGCATGTTAGGATTAGCCATATCAAGCTTTGCACGCAGTACCAAACTTCCCTCTGCGGCTTCCGGAGTATTCATATATTCAAACAGGCGCAGATTTTCTTCTATAGGGCGGTTGCGATAAGGACTCTCTGTTCCAGGAGTTGTAGGAGTTCCTTTCTGTTGGGCAATCTGTTCAGATGTTTGCTCGTCAACATAGGCCAAACCTTTTTTGATCATCCATATGGCAAAATCCCATAACTTCTCAAAATAATCAGAAGCGTAGTAGATATTGCCCCAATGAAATCCCAACCATTTTATATCATGTAGAATGTTCTCTACATACTCATTGTTTTCTTTGCTGGGGTTGGTGTCGTCAAAGCGCAGATTGCACACGCCTTTGTATCTCTCGGCAGCGCCAAAGTCCATACAGATAGCCTTGGCATGGCCTATATGTAGATAACCGTTGGGTTCTGGGGGAAAACGAGTCTGAATACGTCTACCGTTTTTACCTTCAGCCAAATCTTGTTCTATGAGTTGTTCAACAAAACTTAAACTCTTCTTCTCTTCGGTTATATTTTCTTCTTTAGTTGTCATAATGATAATGGTTTAATTTATGTGCAAAGTTACTGCAAATCAATTATATTACAAAGGCTTTCTCTCGTTTTTTAGTGCGGTTCTATAAATTACCACCTTCTACTTACTTGTAATCTATAAAATATTGCTCTTTATTGAGTGATGGCGTTTTGCCAATTTATTCCCAATTTTCGTCTGTATCATCGGTTGAAGAACCATTGCGGGGCGCACGAGCCTGGCCTGGTGAAATCTCGGTATCGCACGAAGTAGAATACGAAAGCATTAGATTTTGGGCCAATACTATTTGGAATATTTCAGGGCGTATATATTGTTGTTTCATAATGCGGTGACTTGTTATCTGACAATTATTTTTTTTCCGTTGCGTATGTATATGCCAGATGGCAAATGACTGGCATCTTTAACTTTTATACCCTGCAGCGTATAGACTGCGTTATTTTGTAGGTTGTCGGTATCAGTCAATGGCTTTATGGCTGTAGCATACCCTATTGCTATATGCCTGTTTACGTTTTGTGCCAATGATGGAAATTCAAAATAACAGTGTGTGCCATTTAGTGTGCCATCCTTGCTGATATTAGATATTACAGAGCCGTCGCTTCCTCCTAATAGTTTATAATTGCTTTCGGTGGTCATCTTAGTGGCGCTATATGTCCCTATAAATTTATATCCTTCATGTTCAACCGTTGCAGGAGCATCAGAGGTAATTTTTACGCCGTTGAAGGTAATACTATTAATGTCGGCTTTGGTGGGCGCTATCAGATATGGAACTCCGGCACTGATACCATCGCTTACAGGCGAAAACACTAACTGGCTTTCACCATTAGTAGTTGTAACCGAGGTAAATTCTTCAACCTGTGTCTCTTCGCCGAATGCAGCATCTATGCCTGTAGTATCAAGAGCAAAAGGCAAGCAGAGGGTGTACCATCCATCGTTGGTAAAACTACGGTTAAGGGTAACGTTGGCCCAGCTCCCCTTGTTATTTTCCAATACAGTACTGTTATCGGCGGCCTTGTCTAATGCTATATTGTTGTTGGTAGAATACGATATCTTTATTTTGCCAATATAGATGCCATAAGTTTTTTTTGTACTCGGTTGGGTAAATGTCAAGACAACATCGCCTGAAGCCTGCCCTGAAAATTCTAAAGTTGATTCCTCGTGTGTAATGTTATTTACACCAAAAGTCTCATTGCCCACACTCACGGTCAATGTAGGTGGGTTTACTCCATTTTGGTCGGCTGTTCTCCAGCAAGTGGCTTCTACTGCGTTGATAGTTCCATTGAACCCCGAGAAAGTAAGGGTTACCTTTTGGTCGTTGTCAGCGGCGGTTGCTGTAGAAATCCGCAAGTATTTGGCCGATTGGCCATAGGTATATCTTCTTGTTGCCAATTTCCAAGTAATACCATCAACTTCAGCGGTATATTCAGTTGACTTGGATGTTGAGGTATTTTTATTTGCAAATGGGCATTCAAGAGTGGCAATATCCACCACATAATCTATGCAGTAAGCTTTCGATGCCGACAGACAAAAGGCCAAAGCCAGGAATAAAGTTCGTATTGCAGTCATTGTTTTTAAAAATTTTTGCAAATTTACTTGTATTTTGTGTGCAATGTTAATAAAATAATATAAAAGTTCTATGCTGTTGATTTTCTTTAACGGGCGCAACTCTGATATTTCGCGGAGCGTTCATTGTGGCTACCCCTATTTGGTTTCTCGGATAAAGTATCAAGAAAAGCTTACTCAAACACATCTTCAATATCATTGGCATCAACTTCAGAGCTTTCTTTTGAACACGAATTAAAGCCTTCAGGAATGTCGAATACTGCATCAGGCGAATACCCCAAGAGTTTGTCGCGATATATCTTTTTCATATAATATGCCCAAATAGGCAGAGCCATTGAGGCACCCTGTCCAAGAGCCATTGAGTCGAAGTGGATATCACGGTCTTCGCCTCCTACCCAACAACCGCTTACCAATTGTGGGGTAAATCCTACAAACCATGCGTCAGAGTTGCGGTTGGTAGTACCGGTCTTTCCACCTATCTGTCCCTCGATATTGAACTTATACCGTATTCTTCCGCCTGTTCCGCCATCAATTACTCCACGCAATTCCTCAATCATCTTGTATGCGCTTTCCGAACTTATCACCTCGTTCATACGAGGCTGGAAACGGGCCACAATATTGCCATCGGCATCCTCAATCTTGGTAACAAACATTGGTGCGCATCGTATGCCGTTATTGGCAAAGGTGGTATAGGCGCTCACCATTTCGGCCACCGATACGTCGCACGGACCAAGACAGAGAGCCATTGAGGGATGAATGTCAGGGTTGTTGATACCAAAGTCATGGAGCATGGTTACAAATTGTTGAGGATTGAGCTTGCTCATCAGATAAGCCGATATCCAGTTGTTAGACTGAGCCAATCCCCATTTTAATGTTACCATCTCACCATAGCGTTTCCGGTTTGCATTACGTGGAGTCCATGGTTTGCCTGCTACCATATAGGTTTGTTGGATATTAGGCACCAAATCGCATGGAGAAAATCCATTCTCCATGGCAAGCGCATAGAGAAATGGTTTGATAGTAGAACCTACTTGGCGCCGACCATCCGTTACCATGTCGTACATAAAATAATTGTAGTTCAGTCCACCTACATATGCTTTTACAGCCCCCGTATGAGCCTCCATGCTTATAAAGCCTGCGCGCAAGAACGACTTATAATAACGTATACTGTCCATAGGCGTCATCACAGTGTCTACATCACCATGATAAGTAAACACGGTCATGTCGGTCTTTGTTTTGAATGCGCGTAATATTTCTTCTTTAGAAGCCCCCGCAGCACTCATAGCCCTGTAGCGCTCACTCTGTAACATGGCCTTGTTCATAATACTTTGCACCTCTTTAGTTGTAAGCTGGTCGGTAAAAGGTGCATTAGGCTTCTTACGGTTTTCGCGAGTAAATAGCGGTTGCAGATATTTGGCCACATGTCCGTATACAGCTTCTTCGGCATATTGCTGCATACGTGAATCAATAGTGGTATAAACTTTTAATCCGTCGGTATATACATTGTAATTGCGCCCGTCTTTCTTGTAATTTTTGTTGCACCATCCATAAAGAGGGTCATTAGCCCAGGCAATAGAATCAAGTACATACTGACGATGGTTCCATTCAGGATATTTGGTGGGGTCTGGTCGTGATGCCATCAGATATTGACGAAGGAACTCGCGGAAATACGTGGCCGTTCCTTCTTTATGGTCAACACGATGGAAATTAAGCTGTAGCGGCTCAGCACTGTATTTCCGATATTCATCCTCTGACAAATACCCTGCTTTTCGCATTTGCGACAGTACCACATTACGCCGTTGTAAACTCCTTTCTGGATATTTTACAGGATTAAAGTACGAAGGGTTTTTGCATAATCCTATTAATAGGGCAGCCTCAGTTGTGGTTAGGTCCTTGGGCTCCTTATTAAAATAGGTATTGGCTGCAGTTTTGATACCCACAGCGTTATGGAGAAAATCAAAATAGTTAAGGTACAGAGCTATAATCTCTTCCTTGGTATAGTTACGTTCCAGTTTTACGGCAATCACCCATTCTATGGGCTTCTGCATAAGTCGTTCTATCGTAGAGTGGGCCGCTCCCGTGTACAACTGCTTGGCCAATTGTTGCGTGATAGTAGATCCGCCACCTGCACTCTCGTGCCCTAAAAGTCCACGTTTTACTATGGCACGGCAAAGAGCTATAAAATCAATGCCCGAATGGTCGTAGAAACGTACATCCTCGGTTGCTACCAAAGCCTGGACTAGATGAGGCGACAGGTTGTTGTATGCAACAGGTATACGGTTTTCGCGGTTAAAGCTCCATGTTCCAAGAACCTTTCCGTCGGCCGAATACACCTGAGTAGCAAAACGGCTTATAGGGTTCTGTAATTCGTCTATAGGCGGCATGTAACCTACCCAACCATTCCATATAGCCGTAAAAGCTATTACAACTGCTAATATCGAGCAACATAGAAGAGCCCATAGTATATGCACTATTTTTCTACTCATATATCATATTGAAAAAATCTTTGCAAAAATACGATTTTTATAACAACAAAAGCAGAAATATTTGAAAAATATGCGTACCTTAGCACACAAATTGGAATATGCTATTGTTATAACCAATATGGAAAGACATAATTTTGTAACTATCGAAGACCTTTCCAAAGAAAAGATTCTCTACCTCTTGGAAATGGCAAAGGAATTCGAAAAACATCCCAACCGAGAACTTTTAAAAGGAAAGGTTGTAGCAACCCTTTTCTTTGAGCCGTCAACCCGCACTCAACTTAGTTTCCAAACCGCCGCCAATCGCCTTGGAGCACGTGTAATTGGCTTTTCTGATGCCAAGACATCAAGTACTACCAAGGGCGAAACGCTTAAAGACACAATCCTTATGGTGTCTAACTATGCAGACATAATAGCCATGCGCCATTCTATCGAAGGTGCTGCGCTGTATGCAAGCGAGATAGCCCCCATACCTATCATCAATGCCGGTGATGGGGCCCACATGCACCCCTCGCAATGCCTGCTCGACCTATATTCTATATACAAGACCCAAGGAACGCTTGAGAACCTCAATATATATCTTGTGGGCGATTTGAAATACGGACGTACCGTGCACTCGCTCATTACGGCCATGCGCCACTTTAATCCCACATTCCATTTTATTGCGCCTAAAGAGTTGGCCATGCCGCAAGAATATAAATTGTATTGCAAAGAGCACAATATTAGATATGTAGAGCATACCAACTTCGACGAGAATGTTATTGCCGATGCTGATATCCTTTATATGACCCGTGTTCAGAAAGAGAGATTTTCTGACCTGATGGAATATGAGAAAGTAAAGAATGTATATATTCTCAATCGAAACATGCTTAAATCGGCTAAAAAAGATATGAAAATTCTGCACCCGTTACCACGCGTCAATGAAATTTCATACGATGTAGACGAAGATCCGCATGCATATTATATACAGCAAGCCAAGAATGGTCTTTATGCCAGAGAAGCTATCTTCTGCCATTGCCTCGGCATCACTCTTGACGATATCAAAAACGACAAAACCATTATTGAATAATACTCGCCATGGCAAAAAAAGAAATGTTAGTTACAGCCATCGAATATGGAACTGTAATAGACCACATACCAGCCGAAAAAACCTATAAGGTAGTATCGCTTCTTAAACTTGATACCCTTACCACCCCCGTGACAATAGGTAACTATCTGGAGTCGAAGAAAGTAGGACATAAGGGTATTATCAAGGTTTCTGGTAAACTGTTTACTGATGCCGAAATATCACAATTGTCAGTATTGGCACCTACAGCCGTTCTCAATATTATAAAGGATTATGAGGTGATAGAAAAGAAGACGGTAGAAACGCCCGATGTATTGAAAGGCATTGTAAAGTGCAATAATCCTGTATGTATTTGTAATAACGAGCCTATGGACACTATTTTCAACGTGATAGACAAAGCTCACGGCATTATAAAATGCCATTATTGCGATAAAGAACAAGAATTGAGTAAAGTAAAGCTCTGCTGAATTTCATCAAAGGGCGGTGCTGTAAATTGGCTTTGCTCGATTTTTTGAAAAAACGAAAGAAGGGCAAAACACTATACCGCAATAAAATACGAAATCAATGGTGGTAATTTTAGAACCACCCATAACTACAAATAACGTTTAATAACCAACATTGCCCCCATCAGAGTAAGTTGGGCTCACTTTCCATTTAGGCGAGTCATGGGGATATATAAATTATGGAAAGAGATCAAGTAATATTCGACCTCATTGAAAAGGAACACCAGCGCCAGTTGAAGGGTATGGAACTCATTGCGTCAGAAAACTTTGTAAGCGACGAAGTTATGCAGGCCATGGGTAGCTACCTTACCAATAAATATGCCGAAGGTCTTCCTGGACACAGGTATTATGGCGGTTGTCAGATAGTAGACCAAGTGGAAGATTTGGCCCGCGAAAGGGTGAAACAACTCTTCAATGCCGAGTTCGCCAACGTACAACCCCATTCTGGTGCTCAGGCCAATGCCGCTGTCTTGTTGGCCGTATTAAAACCAGGCGATACCTTTATGGGACTAAATCTTGACCACGGAGGCCACCTCTCTCATGGGTCTCGTGTCAATACATCGGGCATTCTGTACAATCCTGTAGGTTATGAACTTAATAAGGAAACGGGTCGTGTAGACTACGACCAGATGGAGCAATTGGCATTGCAACACAAGCCAAAGCTTATCATTGGCGGAGGGTCGGCCTATAGTCGCGAATGGGACTATGCCCGTATGCGCAAGATAGCCGATGAGGTAGGGGCTCTCTTTATGGTAGACATGGCTCACCCTGCCGGACTTATTGCGGCTGGTTTGCTGGACAACCCAGTAAAATATGCCCATATCGTAACAACTACTACCCACAAGACGTTACGTGGTCCGCGCGGTGGAGTAATCTTGATGGGTAAAGACTTTGAAAATCCATGGGGTATCACTACGAAAAAAGGCGAGGTGCGTATGATGAGTTCACTGCTTAATAGCGCTGTGTTCCCCGGAACACAAGGTGGACCGCTTGAGCATGTCATCGCTGCCAAAGCAGTTGCCTTTGGCGAAAATCTCCGTCCTTCATGGAAAGAATATGCAGCCCAAGTAAAGAAAAATGCTGCCGTGTTGGCCGACGACCTTATTGCCCGTGGCTTCGATATTGTAAGTGGAGGTACCGACAACCACTCTATGCTGGTAGATCTACGTCCTAAATATCCAGAACTTACAGGTAAGGTTGCCGAGAATGCCCTTGTTGCTGCTGATATTACGGCCAATAAGAATATGGTGCCGTTCGATACTCGTAGCGCATTCCAGACCTCTGGTATTCGTCTAGGTACAGCGGCAATGACTACTCGCGGTGCCAAAGAAGATATGATGCATCTGGTAGCCGAACTTATAGAAGAAGTGCTTAATGCACCTGAAGACGACCAGGTTATCAGTAGCGTCCGTGAAAAGGTAAATGTTACAATGAAAGACTATCCGCTCTTTGCATATTAATCTTGCAAAGACTATTTTTAATGGGCGGTTCTGTAAATCGGCTTAGTCTGATTTATAGAACCGCCCTTAATTTTTGTGCACAAAAATGCGGAAAGTAAAAATATTTTTGAATGAAGAAGGTTACAAATACAAAGAAATAAAGTAATTTTGTAAAACTTTATCCTCATTGATGGGGGTAAGCATACTTCAAAAGTATGAATTTATGAACAATGTTATTGTAATAAAGGCATCGTCATCCCAAGCGATGACCGCCAACAGTGACATAGCATAGATAAAGGAAATGACGCTGGATAGCTCGCTTTCTTCTTCTATAAGTCCGCGCAGATGATAGACAGTAAGCATTTGCCGGGCATTCATATCCTCGGGGCTGATAACGTATCGGCTCCGAGTGTCGGAGACTTGTCTCTCTGCCAATCTTCCGAGAGCGTTTCCGCCACAGATGTTGCCCTGCCCTGGGGGTACATCTTCATTCAGCACATGTCAGCTTCAGTCTTTGAGCGTCAGCTTGCCGCGCGTAGTACCGATGGCCAGTTTTGTCCACGTTGTTTTATCCATCGCACGGTACGTTACATGCGCAAATCCGGTCAGCGTGGCGTAAAGAAAGACTACAAGCCCACCGTTAGCGGCTTGGTATTTCTTCAGGGTACCACACGCCAGCTTAAGACATTTCTTATCCACAATTTTCCTCAGTACTATTTGGTAAACAATTGCAGCACCGGTCAGCCAGCCAGTATCCCCGATAATGTTATGCGCCCCTTTATGCGGGTTATGAATACTCAGCCCGAGCGTGTAACCTTTCTACGCGATCCCTTTGTAAAGTTTGCCAAAGGTCGTGTAAAGTTGCGTGTGCTTACCGGTATCCTGGCCGGGCAAGAAGGTTACATAGTGCGTATATTGAAAAATCGCCAGCTTGTTATGAACCTCGGTGGTTATGCCGTAGCCATCAACGATGTTCACAACGAAGATTTCGAGGTGGTCGAGCAGTAAGAAAACAATTTCCCTATCTTCACTTTCAACCTATGGTCAATCAACTATTTATAAAAATGGTGCCTAATAAAGCACTG
>CAVHVH010000072.1:0-12256 GCA_963639385.1 Oscillospiraceae bacterium | reverse complement strand
CTGGAATCTTTTAACACTCAAAGGTAGTCATTTTTGGCGAATTATGCAAATTTTACATGGGTTATATTATTGTGTATCAGTAAGTTGTATTTAATTAGCGGACCCTAAGTACCACACAAGAATTTCAGCCGCTCACCGTAGTTCGTGTTCGAGTTCGAAGAAGCGTTGTTCGCGTTCGCATAAGCGAGACCGCTGTTCGCATTCGAGTTGTTGCCAGACCGCAGAACACAGCGGCGCGTGGGATTTTCTGCCTTTTGTTCCTTTGTTTACATAATCGGACGCACAATGTCCACTTTCAATCCAAGCGCATCAATGATGCGGAAGAACATACCGACACCCGGCTCTATCACGCCTTTCTCGATGCGTGATATATAGGTCTTGTCTGTCCCCACTTTCTTGGCAAGGTCTGATTGGGTCATGTGCTCTTGCTTTCTTGCGTCAAGGATTATCTGACCAACACAATAGTTGGTCGCTTCCTTTCTGAAAGCCTCTCTTTCCGCAGTTCCTACTGCGCCATACTTGGCATCAAGAATGGCATCGAAACTGCTAATGTCATTTCTTTGCTGCATAATATTCCTTTTTAAGTTCAAGTGCTTTCTCTATCTCCTTTGAGGGTGTCTTCTGGGTCTTCTTCTGAAAGCCGTTGAACAGCATCACGATGTTGCCCTCATCGAATATGAAAAAAACACGGTATATATTTCCATTGTAGGAGGCTCTTATCTCAAAGAGTCCGTCCTTTATGAACTTTACAAATTTCTCGCTCACTCTCTCCTGCATCTTCAGCACATCAAGCACATAGTCTATCTTTTTCTGTGCGCCCAATTCCAAAGAGCGGTAGAACGTGAGGAAGTAGTCTTTGTAAACCAATATCTTCCGTTCTGAATTCATGCTGCAAAGGTAATACTTAAAGTTGATATATACTACAACTTTTGCAATTATTTTGCATCGCCTATAAAAAACTCGCTGACGCGAGTAAATAGGGAGAGGGAGCAGCCTCCTTTCGTCGGCTCTCCCTCTGACGCTTTTTTCGTGGCTTCGCTTGCCGCTTATCCGATGATTACGAATTTTCCGCGGAAGGCCAGCCGCCCACCGCAGTACGCGTCCGAGTACGAAGAAGCGTGGTACGCGTACGCATAAGCGAGACCGCTGAGCGCATACGAGTTGCTGCCAGACCGCAGAACA
Source organism: Oscillospiraceae bacterium (assembly GCA_963639385.1). Classification (GTDB taxonomy): domain Bacteria; phylum Bacteroidota; class Bacteroidia; order Bacteroidales; family Bacteroidaceae; genus Prevotella. The sequence goes on along the minus strand of CAVHVH010000072.1, from coordinate 11,074 downwards.
CAGCGGCCTCTGCTGCCGGGAAACCACATACCTGCTGCATAGTGCGTGGTGTACTTGCTCGTGTCGGTCTGATGCACCTTGCTTGGCAAGATGTCACACTTCGCTCCATGCACCACTCTCACAACGCAGTTGCCGTTTGAGTTCACACTCTGCACCGTGCGCTCGGTTTTCTTCACCGGGTCGTAGATGTGGAATACATAATCAATTGGGTCATCGTTAGTCTCCACGCAACGGTTCTTGTAGAATGTCTCGTAACTCTTCACGTTTCCTGCTATGTAGTCCATCCATTCCGAGTCACAGCCCACATAGTGCTTGAGTCCCATGATGGAGTTCATCGAGTTGCCCACATACGAGGTGTCCGCCATACCGATGTCGTCACGGCTGTTGAGCGTGGCATCATGTGCGCCATTGCCCACAATGGACTGCTCATTGGTCGTTCCGTGGGTCGCCCACCAAAGGTTGCTGATTTCCTTGTGCTGCTCGTAGTCTTGGAGCTGGTAGCCCTCTCCGCGCATGTGCGCACTGTTTTGGAAGTCCTTGGCCGTGTAGTGTATCGTCCCGGTTGGTGTCTCGGTCGGATTGCCGTCCGTGTCGTATGCCCATTCTGACGAGGTCTGCGAAGTGCCGTCACCTTTCTTTGAGCACACTGCACCCGAAAGGCTGCGTGGGCGTTTCAGTCCGTCTATGGTGATGGGGTATGTTCCCACAAGGCTGTCGTTCTCGCCTACGGTGTGTTCCGTCCATTCGGGTTCTATGGCCTCTATGTGTGCGCTGTCCACCGCAAGGCACATGATGTCGCCAATGTCTCTGTATGAGGTGAAGTACATCCACTTCGCACCGCTCGGCACGTCACAGAACACGTAGTTGCCTATTGAGAAGTCAAAGTAGGTGTGGCTCACCATCATGTTGAACTTGCCCACTATCTTGCCGTTGTCATCTGTGAATACCGCACCGAGGCGCGCGTGGTTCAGACCGGGCCACCTCACTTGCTTCATGCCCTCCACGTCCATGCGGTAGGCGTTCACGTTGGCGGCTGTGGTTATCACATTCTCGTCAATGGTCGCGTCCACCTCTGCCTCGTCCGCATACACGCCTGTGTTCTCGGCATAGAGCAACGCTGAAAGCATACCACTGAAATGCTATAAATGATGATGGATGTTTTCTAATCGCTTTATAACCTATAAAACTTTTCTTTAAGAACCTTTTATCCTTTTGCTTAAAAACAAATGGTACTCATTGAAGTACTTATTTGAAGCGAAACCTTTTGAGAAATAATGGTTATTTATTTTGTATTTCTCTCGGTTTACTGTAACTTTGCAATTTAAATAGGTATTAGTCATTGTTTATGAGGATAAAATTCTTTGTTGTTTTATTTATAGGGTTATTGGGTGTTAGCTTTGGGGCTAAAGCGCAGACGCATCGTTATGTTTCTCAATCGCATAGACATATGTCTCTTGTAAATGACGATGTGGTTACACACTATATGGACTCTCTGCAGCATTTCCGTGCTTGTCAGGATTCTCTGCAAGATAACGTTGCTGCAAGCTCGGCATACACTAATCCTATAAGCCTTGATTATAAATTACTATTCATGCCTGTGACTTTCTATAAAGGTGTGTCTCATAAATATTTTGACATTGATACCGAGACGGGGATTTTAGACTACACATTGCTTTCTCTTTATCTACAGCGTCCAGATTTGGTTCGTTCTACGCAGAGTCAGTTAGATAAGGTTGGTGATATTAGAAGAGCCGAAACAGTGCATGTAGACCATGCTTCTGATATTGTGGAGCAAGTGGCTTCAAAACCTCAGGAAACAGTGGTGGCTCCTTTGGATATTTTGGTGTTGAAGCCTAATTTTTGGACCTATTCAGGCGATTATTATCTTCAGTTCCTTCAAAATTATATCTCGTCAAACTGGTATAAAGGCGGTGAGAGCAATTACTCAATGGTAGGTTCGTTAACGCTCAATGCCAATTATAACAACAAACAAAAAGTAAAATGGGACAATAAACTGGAGATGAAATTAGGATTCCAAACTTCGCGACAAGACTCACTACATAGCATGAAGGTAAGTGAAAACCTGTTGCGTGTAACAAGTAAATTAGGACTTCAAGCATCAAAAAGTTGGTATTACACTATACAAATGATAGCATATACCCAGTTTATGAGGCAATGGAATAGCAACTCGAATGAGGTGACTACAGATTTCCTTGGCCCATTAAATGTCAACTTGTCTGTCGGTATGGACTATAATGTAAAATGTCTGAAGGATAAGCTTACAGGTTCTGTTCATTTGGCTCCTTTGGCTTATAATTTCCGCTATGTAAACCGTAAAGAGCTGGCTACTCGCTATGGATTGGAAGCCGACAAACATCAACTGCATAACTTTGGTTCACAGTTTACTGTGGATCTATTGTGGAAATTCTCTGACAATATTCGTTGGAAAACTCGCTTCTATGGTTACACTACCTATGAGCGTACAGAACTTGAATGGGAGAATACATTCACATTCCAGTTCAACAAATGGATTTCAAGCAATATTTTTGTATATCCTCGTTTTGACGATGGTACTAGTCGAAGTGAAAATCATGGCTATTATCAACTTAAGGAATACGCTTCTTTAGGATTTTCTTACTCGTTTTAATTTTGGGTGATAAATTTACTTTGGTTTAGTTGTGAAATTGATTTTCAAATTCAAGATGTATGAAATGATGTAAGAAAATGGTAATGATATGCCTGGGTATCGTATGAAATCAAAATGTGTTAAAAAACTATTTGTCTTTGGATATTTATGGGTATCTTGATACCTTTGTATTAATTAATGCGATAGATTAAATGAAGCGGAAAGGCAACGTTCTTATGTCGATAACTTTATCCCTGATGCTGATATATTTGGGCGCTGGGGTAATGTTGATGCATTGTTGCCACACAGAGCGGACAACTATTGTAAGTGCAGCAGATTGTTGTAAGGATGATTGTAAGGAACCTCGCAAGAATTGTATGCAGTTGGAAATACGCAAGTTGCCGCCTTCTGTTGTTTCTGATTATGAAAGTGCTCCTCTGCCTTTGCTGAAAATTTTGGCTAATTGGCCAATTTCGGTAATGGAATGCCATGTTGTTCCAACATGCATTTCTCAGTCTTTTTTAACTACAAATCGCTGGGATGGATTGCCGCCCCGTTCTTATTTGTCGTTTCTTACAGTTCTTCTCATTTGATTTATTTCTTATTGTCTTATTTTGTTTGCTGCGAATTATCAGTTTGTGGCATAGGCTAATGTAGTTATATATTGATAAATTAAATGTAGTAATAAGGCCTTGTCTGTTTATGTTTTTGTGAGCATAAATGTTATTTAGCACAGTTTTATTGAATTTACATTCAATAATCTTTTGCTTGACATGGTTTTCTGTTGAAACGTAAAACGAATATAATTAAAATGAAAAAAATATTGGTAGGACTGGCCCTGTCAGTCTGTTTAGGGGTATATGCACAAAGCGAAGCCCCATGTTGTAGTAGTTCAAAGAATCCGGAAAATACTTCTCATAATCAGTCTATTTCAAGTTCTGTTTCCAAAGAAATGGTTGAAATTAGTTGTCCGGGACATGGACGGGTTGTATTTCCTGCCTCTATGGCGGAAGCGGGACATAATATGCCTTGCTGTGAAAGTGGTGAACGTGATAATTTTGTCAAAATTAAGTGTCCTGGTCATGGTGAAATAATGGTTTATCGCACTCTCTATGAAGCAGGCCATCATATGCCGTGTTGCGAAAAACTAAAGCCGAGAAAAATAGATACTGAAGGTGGACACACTGAATGCGCTGAAGAGAAAGTGCATGATTTGGCTGAGGTTGCCGTAGTACGCAAGAAAGCGACGGTAGCCCGTATGAACGGTGCGGAGAATGGCATGAAAATTGGCCGTGACGAATTGTTTAAGGCAGCTTGTTGTAATTTGGGAGAAAGTTTTACCACTAATCCATCGGTAGATGTGTCCTACAATGATGCTACTACCGGCGCCAGGCAGATAAAACTTCTTGGACTTTCTGGTACCTATGTGCAGATGCTTACAGAGAATATGCCAAACTTTAGGGGAGCGAGCGCTCCTTATGCGCTTGGGTATGTGCCCGGACCATGGATGAAGGGTATACAGGTGTCTAAAGGAGCTGCTTCTGTTAAAAATGGGTATGAGTCTATTACAGGCCAAATTAATATAGACTATAAGAAACCAGAGGACAAACCTGGAGTTGAACTCAATCTTTTTGGTGATACCAAAAGCCGCATAGAAGCTAATGCTGATGCGAATATGCAACTTAATCGCAATCTGAGTGGAAATATTATGTTGCATTATGAGAATAGTATGGAAAACCATGATGACAATGGCGATGGTTTTTTGGATAAACCTAAGGTAGAGCAGTATAATCTACAGAGTAGGTGGTTGTACCGCAAAGGTATCTACTTGCTTCACGCCGGAATTTCTGGAATGAAGGAACATCGGTGGAGTGGACAAACTGCTCATCACCAAATGGGCAATGGAGACCTGTTTACCATAGGACTTACCACCAACCGTTATGAAGTATATGCCAAGCATGCCTTTGTGCTCAATACTGAGCATGCTACCAATATAGCCTTGATGACTTCGGCTTCAATGCACCAGCTACAGTCGAACTATGGTGTAAAATGGTATGATGTAAATGAGAAGAATGTCTATGGTTCTCTTGTATTCGAAAGCAATTTTACCAAACAACATAATCTCTCGGCCGGTCTGAGTGTTAATTATGATTATTTGGGGCAAATTTATCGCAAGGGAACGCTTTCGCAATCAGAAAATGCCTACAAGTGGGCCGACCGTGAAACTGTACCTGGAGCCTATGTCCAGTATACCTATACGCTCGGGCATACACTAACGGCAATGGCCGGATTGCGTATAGACCATAGTTCACTTTATGGCACGTTCTATACTCCTCGTTTTCATTTGAAATATATGCCTGCCGATATACTTACACTTCGGCTTTCTGCTGGTAAGGGTTACCGTACGGTGCATGCATTGGCAGAAAATAACTATCTGTTGGCCAGTGGTCGTCAGCTTCAGATTGGTCAGTTAGGGCAGGAGGCTGCATGGAATACAGGGGCAAGTATGGCTCTCAATATCCCTTTAGGTCGTGAAACATTGAAACTTAATGCAGAATATTATTATACCCGTTTTTCCAATCAGACAGTGGTAGATTATGATAGCAATAGTAAGTTTATAAGTATTGACAATTTGCAAGGTCGGTCTTTCTCGCATACTTTCCAAATAGATGCCAGTTATATATTGTTCCGTACGCTTACACTTACGGCCGCTTATAGGCTTAATGATGTTAAGACTACTTATGGTGGCGTGTTGCGCGAACGGCCGCTTACAAGCAAGTACAAAGGACTGTTTACAGCTTCGTATAAGACGCTTAATGGGCATTGGCAGATAGATGCAACCTTGCAAATGAATGGTGGTGGACGAATGCCCCTGGCGTACCAGTTAGCCGATGAAACCCCTTCGTGGGATAACCGCTTTGATGCTTATGAACAGGTGAGCGCCCAGGTTACCCGCTGGTTCAAGCATTGGTCTGTATATATAGGCGGTGAAAACCTTACCAACTTTACCCAGCATACGCCTATCTTTGGTGCAGACAATCCATGGAATTCTGATTTTGAACCTACCTTGATATGGGGTCCTGTGCATGGACGTATGTTTTATGCAGGTATTCGTGTAAATCTTTAATTTGGGCAATTTCTAAAGTTACTATAGGAGATAATAATTTTTATAGTTCTACCAAAGGTATATATTATATTGCCATTTGGTAGAACTTTTTAGTTGGTTCATAGTGTGCATATAATGTATATAAGAAAAAAGCATTGGTGGTTAGAATTGCCACCATTGCTTTTTTCTTGAAGAATCGCTTTCGCCTCTTAGGTTTCTCCTTTCTTCGCGTATGATATCTTGCCATGTTTTGTGGTAATGTATCATTTGGTATATTTGACCCCAATCAGGTAAACCACCTATATTGCGGTCGTCTATCCACATATCTACTTTCAGTTTGCGCGAAAAATGGTTGTTCCATTCTCTCTTTTCTTCGGGATAGTCTTTGTTAACGGCGTAAAACTCTACGCCACGTTCACGGCACCAATTGACGGCTTCGTCAAGCAGTTCCCCTTCACGGACAGTCCACAATATCAGCTTGTGTTGTTCCTTGATAAGCATCTTTAGGGTCTCTGTGGCAAATGGTAGTTCTTCGCCAATTTTGGGATATTCGTGAGAAACTATCGTTCCGTCAAAGTCTACGGCTATTGTCATGCTTCTTGTATTTGTTATGTTTATAGGGTGGTTCTAAAAAATACCACCGCCAAGTTCATTCTTTGTTTGGAAAAATGCGTTTTGTCATCTTTCGGCTTCTTTTCGGTTCAAAGTGCCAATTCGCTCAGTCATAATGCCCGCATTATTCTTTCGCTCACTGACACTTTGTCCTTGAAAAATAAATCCAAAATCTGACAAAGCTAATTTATAGAACCGCCCTATATAGAAAGGCCAACGGCAATTCCGTTAAGCCCGATTAGTGCTTAACGGAATCGTCTGAAGAGCTACCGTAGTGGCTCTTGCTATAATTGCCATACGAACCATACGAACTATTGCCATATCTTCCGTAACGGCCATATTTTCCGTATTTTCCATATTTGCCATAGCCATAGTAATAACCATACTTCTTCTTGGTCATGTCTACACCATTGAGAACAATAGACATGTTGGGAAGCTTCTTAGTGTCAGAAAGCTCGTTGATAAGGTTGAAGCTCTCTTTTGCAGTATAGTCCGCGCGGCAAACATATACCGTGGCATCGGCTATGCGACCAATTTGTAGTGTATCAGTTACAAGGCCTACCGGAGCAGTATCAATGAGTATGTAGTCGTAATGCTTTTCCAATTCGTTTATAATGTCGTCAAGGCTCTTGCGGGCTACTAGTTCTGCAGGGTTAGGTGGAATAGGGCCAGCCATAAGCAACTCTAGATTGTTGTTTACCCCCGAGGGCAGAAGTTGTTTGCTGATATCTTCCCAAGTGGGATTTTCTTTTACCAGCAAGTTGGTAATGCCGTGCACTTTGTCGTTTATTTCAAAGAGCTCGGCCAATCGGGGTTTGCGGATATCTAGTCCAATGAGCAGTACCTTTTTGCCAAGTAGGGCAAAACTGATGGCCAGGTTAGCACAGTTGAATGTTTTTCCTTCTCCCGAAGTTGTAGATGTGAATAGAATTACCTTTTCGCCTTCTTTCATTGTGAACTGCAGGTTGGTACGCATAGAGCGGAATATCTCTTCCATCGTGTTGTTTTGGTTCTCGTGTACTACGATGTCAGCTTTTGTCTTTGAACTTTCGCTGGCTACGGCCACATCAGCAATGATAGGCAGCTTGGTAAGCCGTTCTACATCTTCGTGTCCCTCTATTTTATAACGTAACAATTGTATAAGGAACAATAGTCCGGCGGGGATACCAATGCCAAGCACCAGTGCAACTAGTAATATGATAGCGCCTTTCGGACGTATTTTCCCCACTAATTCGGGAGTATCTATCAGTTTGCCTTTGTCTACGGTTGATGCCAAAGATATTGAGTTCTCCTCGCGTTTCTGCAGTAACATTACATACAAAGCCGATTTAACTTCCTGCTGACGGCCTATTTGTGTTAGGATGCGTTCTTGTTCGGGCGTTTCGGTCATTCGGCCTGAGTTGCGGTTCAATTCACGCTCTACCTTGCTAAGTTGTATCTCTGCGTTGAGCTTTGCCTGATTCATAGCTACACTTATGCTTTGGCGTAGCTCGTCAAGTTGATTGGTAAGGGGTATAATGGCGGGCGAAGACTCAGAAGCGCTATTTAGCAGTTTGCTTCGGTTAAGAGAAATGTCATTGTATTTTGCAATGAGTGTTGTTACCGATGCATCAGTAATTCCCACGTTGGCAGGCAATACAGCATAGTCTTTGCTGGAATTCATTGTTTCGCGTAGACTGTTGATAAGTTCTACCTGCATTTGTGCCTCGGCCAGTTTTTGCTGATATTGGCTGGCATTGAGGATATTTTGGCTAGAGTTCAGTTTTATGTCAACCAGTTGGTTGCGCTTTTTGTAATTTTCCAGCGACCCCTCTGTATTTCCAAGTTCGGCATTGAGTTTTTCTATGCGTTCGTTGATGAATTCCTCTGTGCGGCGTGCTACTTCGTTCTTGTCCTCGTTGGCTTGCCGGTTGTATACTACGGCTAGTTGGCGTAGATAGTCAGTTGCGCGTATGGGTACTTCATCGTTTAGGGTTATTTGGGCTATAGTAGTTGTCTTGCTGGTGGGCGATACATTGAGTGCCTTCAAATATTTGTATGATATCTTATGAGGTGATACTATTATCGCTTTCATAGTTTCGCCATCCTCCATCTGTGGACAAGCATTGCGTGATAAGGTGATAAGTCCAACTTTAGTGCTTATGGTTGCAGGCAGACTAGTGAAAGACTTAGATATCTTGTATTCTATGCTTTTCGTGCCCTCTATAGGCGGATTTGAGTAGGTGCCAATTACATTGTATTTACCGTTTTCGTATTTTATTTTTAGCAAAACAGCACTTTTCAGTATCTCCAAATGGGTAGGATCCATGTCTACATTAATGGGGTTGTTGTGGTAGGCTATTTGCTCTTTTATTCTACCCTTGGTATAATATGTTACGTATAGTTTTAAGTCTCTTGCAGCCTGTTCTGCCAACAGACGGGAAGACAATATCTCCATTTCGTTGTCAAAACCATCGCTTGCTTCCACAAATCCTAGATTGGCGGCTTGGGCTATGCGGCTACCCGAACGGTAGCGCGAGTTGTTGTCATCGTTCTTGATGAGCATCTTTGTGGTGGCTTGATAGACGGGGGTGGCGTAGCGCAGGTATATAGCGGCTATTCCAACACAGATAATTACAGAAAGTAGAAACCATTTCCAATAGAGTACAACTATCCGGATAACGTCTTGATAGTTTAATGAACTCTGTTCCTGGTCTCTGATTTCTTCAGGAATTCCATTTTTTACGTTTTCCATTTTTTATTTCTTTTTTATTTTGTCAAAGATAAGAGGTATTGTCCATATTGGTTTTTTAGCATGGGTTGGGCTAGCCTTTTTAACTGGTCACAATCTATCCATCCTTGCTTGTAAGCTATCTCTTCGAGGCATGCCACCTTGAGTCCTTGTCGCTTTTCTATCACTTCAATAAAGGTGCTGGCTTCGCTTAGACTATCGTGGGTTCCGGTGTCAAGCCAAGCAAATCCACGTTGTAAGGTGAGTACTTTTAATTGGCTACTGGTAAGATATTCTTGGTTTACTGATGTAATTTCTAATTCGCCCCGAGCACTGGGCTTTATGCCTTTGGCTATATTTACTACACTGTTGGGATAGAAGTACAGGCCTACTACGGCATAATTACTCTTAGGGTGTTGGGGCTTTTCTTCAATAGAGAGACAATTGCCTTCTGTATCAAATTCGGCTACTCCATACCGTTCGGGGTCGTTTACATAGTACCCGAAAACGGTGGCGGTATCATAGCGTTCTGCATTGTTTACGCTTTGATGGAGTAGCCCACTGAAGCCGGCGCCATAGAAAATATTATCGCCAAGGACAAGGCATACCGAATCGTTACCAATAAACTCTTCGCCAATGATAAATGCTTGGGCCAATCCGTCAGGACTAGGTTGCTCTGCATATTCGAATTTTACGCCCAATTCAGAACCGTTACCAAGTAACCGTTTGAAACTAGGCAGGTCGTAAGGGGTAGAAATAACGAGTATTTCACGTATGCCAGCAAGCATTAAAGCCGATATGGGGTAATATATCATAGGCTTGTCAAAGATGGGTATCAGTTGTTTGCTGATGCCTTTGGTTATGGGGTATAGGCGAGTGCCAGACCCGCCTGCAAGTACTATACCTTTCATCTTGTTAATTTATTTCGCTATTCTTTATCGTTGGGCATTGTTTTGTATTTCCAGCTGGTTGCAATGTTACCATCACGGTGCGGTAGAGAATCCATAAATCAAGGGCTATTGACCAATGATTAATATACCAAATATCATTTTTAACCCTCTCTTCCATTTGCCACGGCTCAGGGGTTTCTCCACTCAATCCTAACACTTGCGAGTAGCCTGTAATGCCGGGTTTGCAACGGTGGCGGTCCATATAGTTGTCTATCAACTGGGAGTATTTGCGAGTGTGATAGAGCATGTGCGGCCGTGGCCCTATAATGCTCATATCGCCCTTTATTACATTGATAAAATTGGGTAACTCGTCAATATGTGTGCGGCGTATAAACTTCCCAAATGCAAACATACGGGGGTCGTCGGCCGAGGCCTGGCGTGTGTCTGCTTCGTTGTTGATGTGCATGGATCTGAACTTGTAACATACAAAAGTCTTTCCGTTGAGTCCTGTGCGTTCTTGGCGGAACAATATATTTCCACGGCTTTGTGATTTTATCAACAGTGCAATAATTGGAAGGAATGGTAGAGTTATGAAACATACTAGCACACTTACAATAAGATCGAATGTGCGCTTGATGACCCTGTTTGATGTTTTAAGTAGGGGATTCTTGAAATCCTCTTCCTCGGTTTTCGGCATTATCAGGTCTTTGGCCGTGTCTGTATATTGTGACATCTGTATGTTTCTTAATATCTTTGGTGCCTATAAGGCTATAGTGGCAGGGCCTACATGTGTATGCGCTCCTGTATACTACATTTATAATTATGTGCAAAGTTAATATATAATTCCGATTTTTTATTGGAATAGACTAAAAAAATGCATGAGTGATGGCATTTGGGCTATTTTATGACTATGTTGTAGTTTATAATCCTCTGTCTATACGTTTAGATTATTGCATTTTGATCAAGTGCTAACAAATTGTAACCGTTAAACTTTCTTAATCAAAAGGCGAAATTAAGAGCGGTTTTTGCAAGCAAAAGGGTCGTCGGTGAAATCGACGCGATTCTCGTGATGCTTATTTTTATCATAAAGTTATGGTTTACGGAGCTAGAGTTATCCTTTACGCCGCTAA
>CAVHVH010000071.1:0-12512 GCA_963639385.1 Oscillospiraceae bacterium | reverse complement strand
ACTCTACACTTATTTTCGACCTGACCTTGGTTTCGTTCCACCGTCCTGGAACCACGGCAGAGTAACCACACACGTAAATATATTCTAATTTATATATACGGCTGACCAATACAATAATGGTCAGCCGTAATTGTATGTAATCGTCAACAATATGTCTTTATAATTGTAAATCATACGATAAAGAGGGAAATTACAACTGTGTGCGCACACATAATAAGCACTCCTCAATATATTGTGACAACACATACTGTTTTGACATATATCAAAAACAAAAGCATTTTGTAAACTTTTTATGTATTTTTGCTTGACAAATGTAAGCAAAGCAATAACTTTGCAGCAGAAACAAGAATTAAGGTATTCTGTTCAAGGTAAATCAGATTAGGATAACATTTGCATTTAGACATAAGTGATTGTCATAGGTATTAAGTTAGGTAATTAGACAAGTTGCAATGGTACAGTCGCGATGACTGTCCTTTGCTTTTCAGGTAACAAAAAGAATTTGAGAGAGAGAAAAGGAAGTGTAGGAATACACTTAAAAGAGGCGGTTCCATTATGGTCCGCCTCCTTTTTTAATATAGGATATTTCTAAAAATCAACCCAAATCACCTACTTTTACTAAATATTCGGCTATCTGTACGGCATTGAGCGCTGCGCCTTTGCGAATTTGGTCGCCAGTAAGCCACAGGGTAATACCATTGTCGGAAGCTAAATCACGACGTACACGCCCTACAAATACATCATCCTTACCGGCACTTTCAAGAGGCATAGGATACACATAGTTCTGAGGATCGTCCTCAAGTGTACAACCAGGGGCAGTAGCAATGGCTGCACGCACCTCGTCGACAGAGAGTTGGCGCTCTGTTTCAATCCATACCGACTCAGAATGAGAACGGAGTGAAGACACACGTACACAGGTAGCAGAAGTACGAACTTCACTGTGCATAATCTTGCGAGTCTCGTTGTACATTTTCATCTCTTCTTTGGTATAGTCTGTATCAGTCATAACATCAATTTGCGGAATAACATTGTAAGCCAATTGATGAGGGAACTTATTGATTGTCTTTACTTCGCCCGTAGTAACCATCTCACGATACTGCTGCTCCAATTCAGCCATGGCTGCTGCACCAGCGCCACTGGCACTCTGATAAGAAGATACGTGCACACGGGTAATATGACTAAGTTGTTCTATAGGTTGCAACACAACAACCATCATTATAGTGGTACAGTTAGGATTAGCAATAATGCCACGAGGTCTATTCAGTGCATCAGCGGCATTAACTTCAGGTACCACCAATGGCACATCTGCGTCCATTCTGAAAGCACTCGAATTATCAATCATAACCGTACCGTATTTTGTTATAGTGTCAGCAAACTCCTTAGACGTACCACCACCAGCAGAAACAAAGGCCACGTCAATATCCTTGAAATCATCATTATGACAGAGTAACTTCACTTCATATTCTTTACCCTTGAACGTATATTTTGTACCTGCACTGCGTGCCGAGCCGAATAGTACCAAATCATCAACTGGAAAATCTCTCTCTGCAAGGATACGGAGGAACTCTTGTCCTACGGCGCCACTTGCGCCCACAATTGCCACTTTCATTTTGCTACAATATTTATATATAATGTGTTATCAGTGTGCAAAATTACAATATTCAAGCCACTTATCAGTTAATTTTTAAGGTTTTTATCATCAAATGTGACATTTTTTTCAGACCTTTGCAGTCAAATTATATGCTTTGGATAGCGATGTCTGACTTATCACAATATTTCCCCATTACCGACCCTACGATTATCTTTTTCGTCGTGTTGCTTGTCATACTCTTTGCCCCTATTATAATGGGCAAGTTGCGCATTCCGCACATCATCGGAATGGTGCTGGCCGGTATGCTTTTAGGCAGTCACGGACTAAATATCCTTTCACGCGACGCATCGTTCGAGCTCTTTGGCAAAGTAGGCATGTACTATATTATGTTTCTTGCCGCCCTTGAGATGGATATGGAAGGTGTGAAGCGAACCAAACGCCAAATGGGATTCTATGGAATACTAACCTTTCTGCTACCAGCGGCACTTACCTTCATTGCCACACACTGGATACTAGGCTACCCTATAGAGACAAGTCTGCTCGTAGGTTGTCTGATGGCTTCTAATACGCTGGTTGCCTATCCAATAGTAGGCCGTTATGGTCTACAACGCAAGCCAAGCGTATCGCTGAGCGTAGGTTCGTCAATGTTATCTCTCTTTATGGCATTGATGATGCTGGCGGCCATTGTAGGTACACATCACGGCAACAATGATATAGGCTTTTGGGTATTATTTGCTGCAAAAACGATTGGCCTATGTCTGTTTCTTGCCATAGCCATTCCACGACTCACACGATGGTTCTTACGCCGATATAGCGATGCTGTAATGCAGTTTATCTTTGTACTCGCTATTCTGTTTATGAGTGCTGTACTGTCTGGCTTAGCCGGACTTGAGGGCATACTCGGTGCATTCCTCGCCGGACTTATTCTAAATAGATACATCCCTCGCCTATCACCCCTAATGAACCGCATAGAATTTATTGGCAATGCTCTGTTTATCCCTTACTTCCTAATAGGAGTCGGCATGCTTATCAATGTTAGGTTGCTCTTTAGCGGAGGCCATATAATTTGGATAGCAGCTGTCATCACAGCATTCGGCACACTGGGCAAGGCACTTGCTGCATATACATCGTCACTTACATTCAGACTGCCGTTGACATCTGGCAACATGATGTTCGGTCTCACATCAGCCCATGCTGCAGGAGCCATAGCCATGGTTATGATAGGCATGAATCTTACCTCTGCCGACGGAACACCAATGATAGATGACAATCTGCTCAACGGTGTTGTAGTGATGATACTTTTTACCTGCATCATATCAACCATCGTTACCGACAGAGCTGCGCAACAGATAGTTTTCCGCGACAAGGAATACGCACCCCAAACTCCTAAAAAGGATAGCGAGAAAATTCTTGTCCCCGTAAAATATCCCGAATATGCCGACCATCTTACTACAATGGCACTTATGATGCGTAACCCAAAATTGAAGACACCTCTCGTGGCACTCAATGTAGTATACGATGACGATAATGTTGCGCAAAGTCAGGAAGAGGGCCAAAAACTATTGGAACATCTTGTACGCTACGCAGCTTCTGCCGATGTACAAATGGAAACCCAAGTGCGCATAGCTGCCAATATAGCCAATGGTATCAAACACGCATTCAAGGAATTCCAGGCAACAGAGATACTTATTGGCATGCACATGCACGCCAATGAGTCAAACAAATTTTGGGGAAATTTCCACCAAAGTCTTTTCAACGGCCTAAACTGTCAGATAATTATGGCCAGACTTAACCAGCCGCTCTCCACACTACGCCGGATACAGGTGGCCGTACCATCAAGGGCCCAGTACGAACCAGGCTTCTATCAATGGATGGAAAGGCTGGCACGGTTAGCAGATAATTTGGAATGCCGGATAACCTATCATGCACGTGAAGACACCATGGACATGATTACTGAATGGGTACACAACCAACATCCCGCCCTCAGAGCCGAATATACATACATGAACCATTGGAACCAGTTACCCCATTTAGCTACAACCATAGCCAGTGACCATCTATTTGTGGTGGTGACTGCCCGTAAGGGTACAGTTTCGTACAAATCAGCTCAAGAGAAACTTCCCTACGAGATAGAGCACTATTTCAATGGTGCCAATCTGATGATTATCTTCCCCGACCAATATGGCGGAACTATGGACGAGATGACATTCTCACAACCGCAGCACACCGAGGAGAAGAGCGCTTACGAAGCTATTCACAATTGGATTACCAAACATTTCAAAAGAAAGAACTAAAAACGCACTATGATAGATATCAAAGGCATTACCAAGAGTTTCGGCTCGTTGCAAGTACTCAAAGGCATAGACTTGTACATTGATAAGGGCGAAATACTAAGCATTGTAGGACCCAGTGGAGCTGGAAAGACCACTCTGCTACAGATAATAGGCACACTGGACAAGGCCGATAACGGAAAAGTGACAATAGACGGCATAGACACGAGCCAAATGAAATCAAATAAATTGAGCGATTTCCGCAACAAGCATATCGGATTCGTGTTCCAATTTCACCAGTTACTTCCCGAATTTACAGCTATAGAAAATATCATGATACCCGCACTCATTGCCGGGAAATCCAAAAACGAAGCGCACCAAAAGGCAATATCGCTACTACAGTTCATGAATCTGGAAGACCGAGCACAACACAAACCCGCACAACTTTCCGGTGGAGAAAAGCAGCGTATCGCCGTTGCACGGGCTCTTGTCAACGACCCCGACGTAATACTGGCCGATGAGCCGAGTGGGTCGCTCGACAGCAAAAACAAGCAAGAGCTTCACCAATTATTCTTCGACCTAAGAGAAAAAATGGGGCAAACCTTTGTCATTGTAACCCACGATGAGCAATTGGCTGCTATCACCGACCGCACTATACACCTGAAAGATGGCATCATAACCCACACTGAAACTGCTAAACAACAATACAATGGAGAAGATACTACTGGGAGACTATAACCAGCTGAAAATTGTAAAAGAAGTAGACTTTGGACTTTATCTTGACGGAGGCGACGAAGGCGAAATACTATTGCCCAAACGCTATATTCCCGAAATCTACAACATTGGTGACGAGATAAATGTATTTCTCTACTTAGACCAAGACGAAAGACTCGTGGCCACGACCCAACACCCGTTGGCTAAATCGGGCGACTTCGCCTTCTTGGAATGCTCGTGGGTAAACGAATACGGTGCCTTTCTCAACTGGGGACTTATGAAAGACCTATTCTGTCCATTCCGCGAACAGAAACGACGCATGGAGATTGGCTCTTCGTACATTGTCTATGTAACTGTTGACGAAGAAAGCTACCGCATCATGGCTTCTGCCAAGATAGAGAAATTCCTTTGCAAAGATTTTCCTCCATACAAGCCAGGCAATGAGGTAGATATCCTGGTATGGCAAAAAACAGATCTTGGCTTCAAGGTTGTTATTGACAACCACTATGCCGGACTTATATACCGCGACCAAATATTCAGGCACATACAAACGGGCGACCGCATGAAAGCCTATGTAACTTGCGTGCGCCCCGATGGAAAGATAGATTTGGCTCTACAACCTACTGGTCGCCAACAGACACTGGATTTCTCGGAGGTTTTACTTGATTATCTACAACGCAATGGTGGCTATTGCGACCTTGGCGACAAAAGCGACGCCGAAGAGATAAAAAAACGTTTCGAAGTTAGTAAAAAGGTGTACAAGAAAGCTGTAGGCGACCTATACCGCCGTCGGCTTATCACTATCAGCGACAAAGGCATACGCCTTGTTGAAGAAGAATGAAACAATGGGGAGGCTTCTAAGGTTGCCAAGCTCTGTATTGTGAGCAAGAAAACGTTTCACACGCAAAAAATAATTGGCAGAATCCTTGTAAGTTAGCACAAAAAACAGTAATTTTGCACCACAATTTCGGAGAATCCGATGCATTCGACGGCGTGCCTGGTTGTGATTAAGGCCCGTCTGCGCCCGATGGATGTAATAGCAACAACTTATTAATCAACAAAAATTATGTATTTAAACAAGACTAAGAAAGAAGAGATTTTCACACAGTACGGCAAGGACAGCAAGGATACCGGTTCAGCAGAGAGCCAGATTGCATTGTTCACCTATCGTATTGCTCACCTCACCGAGCACGTTAAGCAGAACCGCAAAGACTTTGTTACCACTCGCTCACTGACCCAGCTTGTAGGTAAGCGCCGTGCACTGCTCGACTATCTCTATCGTACAGACATCAATCGTTATCGCGCCATTATCAAGGCTCTTGGCCTGCGTAAATAAACGGCACGTTAACAAACAAGCATACAAGGATGCCCGCTATTTGATAGCGGGTATTTTTTTGCTAATTTCTGAATATTATCTCGCCATTTTCGGCATTCATGGCATCTATTATAGCAATAGATTCCAAATGGTAGCCTTGCTCACGCAACAAACGACCACCACTCTGATATCCTTTCTCTATAGCAATACCTATACCAGCCACCTCTGCTCCTGCCTGTTTCACAATATCTATCAATGACAATATTGCCTCACCGGTAGCAAGAAAATCATCAACTATCAACACCTTGTCAGCAGCCGACATATAAGGCTTTGATACAAACACTTTATTGGTTTGTTTATGTGTAAAAGAGAAAGCTTGCGATACATACTTATCATCGGTACTATTGACCGTCTCACCTTTCTTAGCAAACACTACAGGCACATCAAACAAGTCGCCAAGAAAAGCAGCAATAGCTATACCACTTGCTTCGATTGTAAGTATTTTAGTTATTTGCGTTCCACAAAAGCGCCTCTTCAATTCATAACCTATCAGGCGCATTATACTGATGTCTATTTGGTGGTTCAAGAAACTATCCACCTTTAATATATCTCCTGGTTTTACCTTCCCGTCAGCGAGTATCTTCTTTTCCAAGAAATTCATAATATCTGCGTTTAGTATCTGATTAGTATAGATTACACTAATTGAAAATAGCGGATAATGTATAAATACACACTATCCGCTACTTCAGACTTATTGAATGATTAATCTTTATTGGCGCGTTTACGCTCCAAGTGGTCAAGCAACACCTTGCGCATACGCATATTCTTTGGTGTTACTTCTACATATTCATCGCCCTTGATATACTCCAAGCATTCCTCCAGACTCATCATCACTTTGGGTATTACGCGGGCTTTCTCGTCGCTTCCACTGGCACGCACATTGGTAAGCTGCTTGGCCTTAGTTACATTAATAACCAAATCATTGTCGTGCACATGCTCACCAACAACCTCGCCTGCATACACCTCTTCTCCTGGATCTATAAAGAACTTGCCGCGGTCTTGCAGCTTGTCAATAGAGTAGGCATAGGCTGTGCCTGTTTCCATAGCTATCATTGAGCCGTTTACACGGCGCACAATTTCGCCCTTATATGGCTGGTATTCTTTATAACGATGAGCCATGATGGCCTCGCCTTGTGAAGCGGTAAGTACATTGGTACGCAAGCCTATAATTCCCCTCGATGGTATCTCGAACTGTATATTTACACGGTCTCCTTCAGTATCCATGCCTACGAGTTCACCTTTGCGGCGGGTAACCATATCTATCATCTTGCTTGAGAAATCCTGAGGTACGTTGATGGTAAGTTCTTCTATAGGCTCACATTTTACCCCGTCTATATCTTTATAGATAACCTGCGGCTGACCTACTTGAAGTTCATACCCTTCGCGCCGCATAGTCTCGATAAGCACCGACAGGTGCAACACGCCACGCCCACTTACTATCCAACGGTCGGTATATCCGTCTACTGTAGCCACCCGCAAGGCAAGATTTTTTTCAAGTTCTTTCTGCAGACGGTCGTTGATATGGCGCGACGTACAGAACTTACCTTCTCGGCCGAAGAACGGACTGTCATTGATAGTAAAGAGCATACTCATGGTAGGCTCATCAATGGCTATTGGTGGTAGCGGTTCTGGGTTATCAAAATCTGCAATGGTATCGCCAATTTCAAAGCGTTCCAAGCCAATAACGGCGCAGATATCACCTGAGCATACCTCGGCAGTTTTTTTGTGTCCCATACCCTCAAAGGTATGTAGTTCTTTTATTTTTGTGCGCTCACGTGTTCCATCACGATGGCAGATGGTAACATTCATTCCATCGCGCAGTACACCGCGGTGTACTCTACCCACGGCTATACGACCGGTATAGCTACTATAGTCGAGTGATGTAATAAGCATCTGAGGCGTACCTTCAATTTGTCGCGGAGCTGGTATCTTCTCCAAAATTTCATCAAGCAGATAATCTATATTGTCTGTAGGAGCAGTCCAATCAGCTGCCATCCATCCATTCTTAGCCGAGCCATACACAACGGGGAAATCTAATTGTTCCTCAGTTGCGTTAAGGTCGCACATTAGGTCAAATACCATCTCGTACACCTGTTCTGGACGACAGTTTGGTTTGTCTACCTTATTGACCACCACTATGGGCTTAAGGCCCAGTTGTAACGCTTTTTGCAGCACAAATCGTGTTTGAGGCATAGGGCCCTCAAAAGCATCTACCAACAGCAGACATCCGTCGGCCATATTGAGTACACGTTCTACCTCTCCACCAAAGTCAGAGTGACCCGGAGTGTCTAGGATATTTATCTTAACACCCTTCCAATTGATAGAAACATTTTTAGAGAGAATGGTTATTCCGCGTTCGCGCTCTAGGTCGTTAGCATCTAGTACTTCTCCACTGTTGTCCTGTCCCTCGCGGAAAAGTTTTCCGGCGAGCATCATCTTGTCGACCAGCGTAGTTTTACCATGGTCAACGTGTGCAATCACTGCAATATTTCTAATATCCTGCATCAATATTACCTTAAATTCGGATGCAAAGTTACTGAAAATCGGGCAGACAACGCCAATAGCTTACAATTATTTTTAACTTACACTTAGTACTTGAAAATAATTACGAATTGTTGTACAAGAGAGAGAGTGGAGTCAAGCTTGCTTGATTTTACCATGTGCAACTAACAAAGAAAATGAAAGACGAAAAAAGCATCCTCTAATAATGTATGAATTTTCAAATTATATTTTTTTCGAGGATCACTTTACATAACCGCAAAAAATCATGGTTTTCCATGATAGCAAATATTTGCAGAAATTATTTATACGCTTTAACTTTGCCACGAAATCAATCTATTACAAGTAAAATAACTAAAAATTAAAAGAATGAGAAAATATTTCTGTACTATATTATGCTTTTTATGTATATTTGCATGCACTGACCACGATTGTATGCCATCTGACAACAATCGGCTTGTTGCAGAGCAGGCGCTAAACAGCACCATGACATATATAAAGCAAAATAGCAAGAATATGGACTATCTTAACCAACGACAATATTCTACGGTTGACGTTAAAAGCAAATTCGCACGCTTTTTGACTTCTGCCGACAGTATTTGGGTGTTTGTCCCTGTTGTACGCTATCTCTGCGATTCTGTGTCTACGGTAGACAGTCTAAAACTACAGCCTATGAGAACATACGCCCTGTCTTTCTTCAAAGGAGACACCAATATGCGCGAGCTATGGTTTGTAGAAGAATCTCCTTCCAGGGCCTACCACAGAAATCATACCATGGCCATTTGGTACAGAAACCTTACTGGGCGTCAGCGGTATTTCAACGAATCGGGACAACTGGTTTCTTCAAAGAAACTTTACGACGGACTGAAAGCACAACTTACACGCTCTGGAGACATTGACAGTTCTGACAATTGGGAAATTGACTTGCCCGAAGTAGAAGTAACTGCACCCCGCGTTAACCGAGGCGGCTATTGGGGAGACCTATTCAGTCCGTGGGGAAATATCCCCTCTGGCGACACTGATGGTGATATAGAAGACTTCGGAACGGACGCTGGTGGAGGAAGTTCATCTGAAGAAAGTGGTAAGAACAAAGAAAAACGACCAAAAAATCCCGTCTTCGACTGTTCTGACACACTGATGCAGCGCAACAAGAATACTATACAAGATTTGTGCTATAAGCTTGCACAAACAGAGGAATTTACCTACGGAAGGGAAAACTTGCACAAATTCTCTTTATTTGCAGAAAAGGTTAAATCTAACCGGTCGATTGAATGGACTACGGTATTACGAGATATATCTCCCGAAATAGGAGTAGGCATTGACGATATTCAAACCGACAACCAAGCCAACCAATGCCGTGTAGAACTATTACCTCAAGACCACGCTGCAAAAGCTATAATTCATAACCATCCAAATGGTTCTCCTTTATCCGCAAAAGATATAATGACTCTTTTATCAAACATGGATGGACATCCAAACCTAAACACTATTATGGCATGGGACGATGCTACCAATACCTATTATTGTGCTACTATCAATGACCGGAAAAAGGCTGCTGAATTCTATGATAAACATAAAAATGAAATAGACGAAAAAAACAACTCATGGAAAGAAGAATCAGCAAATGCCATAAAGAATGTTCTTAAAGAAGGGAGAAAATCATTTAAATCATATGATAAGAAGAGTAAGTATCTATATTCCCTTATTTCTGTTTTGACATTCTTTGATTCTGGTGTATCCATTACTAAAATAGAAAATGAGTTAGATGCAGGCGGAGAATGGGAAACACACGTTGTCCCATTGGGAGCTTACAAAAAGGAGAATAGCAAATACATTAACATTAAAATCTGTAGATAATGAAGAATCTCTTATTACTGGTCTTTATGTTCATCAACATAACCCAGACACAGGCACAAACTTTTACATACCACCCGTTGAAAGAATTCAGAGGAGACACCATCACTTTCTTAATGAAAAACTTTCAAGAACAAAGCAAATATTTTGTTGGAAAAAAGTTTGAAGTTCTACTTGAACAATATATGCGAGAAATGCCCTTGAAAGACTGTGACATTTTTGATACCTCTCCATTCATAGATCCACAGGCAAACAGTTATATCTCTGGAGCTTGGCTTAAACCAATGGACACATTTTTTCTGCCCAAAGATAGTGCAAACGCCGTGTATACGGTAGACTTTGACGTAGTATTCCAACCACCATACACAGATTCAAGCTACGAATTTGATCATTCTCAACCTGAAGATATATCACCATATGGTATAGCTCAACTGTTAAAGAACTACATTATCAAAGAAGTTAGGATACTGGTATATGACAGAAGGCGAAAATATTAGAAATGATAATGAAAAATCTCTTATTACTGGTCTTTATGTTCATCAACATAACCCAGACACAGGCACAAACTTTTACATACCACCCGTTGAAAGAATTCAGAGGAGATACCATCACATTCCTACTAAAAAACTTTCAAGAACAAAGCAAATATTTTGTTGGAAAAAAGTTTGAAGTACTACTTGAACAATATATGCGAGAAATGCCATTAAAAGATTGTGAAACATACGAAACATCACCTTTTATTGACCCTCAAGCAAATAGTTACATCTCTGGGGCATGGCTTCAACCTATGGAAATATATTTCTTGCCCAAAGACAGTGCAAACGCCGTGTATACGGTAGATTTTGACATAACATTTCAACCACCTTATACTATTTTAAGAGACGATTTTAACCAATCTCTACCCGAAGATATATCACCATATGGTATAGCTCAACGGTTAAAGAACTACATTATCAAAGAGATAAGAATACAAGTTTTTGACAGAAGAAGGAAATATTAAATTGACCGCGGATAGTTTCTATTCCCTAAAAATCATGGGGACCATGATGGAAAATATTTACTGCATTTATTAGTATGACTTAAAGGTGATTCTATATCACCCTATAATCAATAAAACAATGAGTATACAAGAAGACCTATTAGCGCGTATCCGAGTAACGGGTATTACAGATGAAGACTACAAGCACGCAGAAGAATACATGAAGATGATAGATATTGTGTCTCCTCTATTCTTTCAAGATTTCTACATCTATGACTATAACAAGATGAAAATGTATTACTTTAACTCTAACAAATATGGTTTACAACATGTTAATAGTCTTGAAAATGAAGAAAATAATTTCAATACAATGTACAATAATATGTTGAAAGAACAACAGCAATGCTTGTTAAGTAACATCGCCAAAAGCCAAGATTTAGCCAAAAGTATACCACCAAATGAACGCCAAGATTTCATATTTCTATACGACTTCAATATACAGATAAACGGGAAAAAGGAAAGGGTATGCTATAGATACAAGATACTGCAAGCTGCACCAGACGGAAGAATATGGTTGGAACTGGGTGTGCAAAGCTTATCTACATTCAAGGGGCCAGACTGTTTAACTGCACTGAACCTAACAAAGCATGAAATATGGACTATTGACGAACTCACAGGCCGATGGAACAAGACAACAATGCCCTTACTGAGCGACAAGGAAAAAGAGATATTAAACATGTCTGCACAAGGATTAATGATAAAAGAGATTGCTGAGAGACTCTTTCGAACAGAAAGTACCATAGAAACACACAGAAAGGCTATATTCAAGAAACTGGGAGTGACCAACATGATTGAAGCAATAGGGTATGCTTTGAATCATCAACTAATATAATTATAGATTTATACGCCTCAACCATACAATTAAGTACTACTAAGACAAATAAATAGGGTCCATTAATTATCTAAAATCTCCATTATGAGAAATCTATTTCAAAGCATTATTATTGGTCTCTTATTAATATTAGGAAGACATTCTATTTATGCGCAAACATTCTCTTCTATGAACGAGAAACTACGCAAGGAAAAACTTACACAAATAGCTTTAAAGGTCTATAAGAACAAACAGTTCAGTAAATATTATTCAAAATAGAATTATTGCGGGAAATCTGAAATTTCCATATTCTATCGAGGTGTAAATACACAAGATGAAAAAAGTATAGAACGAAATAAATA
>CAVHVH010000070.1:0-12554 GCA_963639385.1 Oscillospiraceae bacterium | reverse complement strand
GTATAGAGTTTGCCCTGCCCTTTCAGCAGTTTTACCTTTGCCGTATCGCCTTTGTCGGTAAATAGCTGTATGGCCTGTTCGGTAGGAACCATGTGGCGTTTTACGGGTATATGGGCGTCTATTATCTCTTGCATGCGGTGGCGTATGCGTTCAACATCATCGGGCGTAACGGTTCTTCCCAGCTTTAGGTTTACATAATATCCTTTGGAAACGGGAATGTCTATACGCACCCCTATATTGCCATACAGGTCGTTGATGGCTTTGCAACATATAAAAAATAATGTGCGGGTATATGTGCGTGATCCCGAACCCGACTGCATATCCAGAAATTCTACATCTTTGTCGTTGTACAGACGGTAGTGCATTCCCTCTACCTTATTGTTGACTTTGGCACATACAGGGCCATAATCCATTTTTATTCCCGAAGCGGAAAAAACTTCAGAAAGTGTACTCCCAACGTTGACTTTTAAAACATTTTTATTATTTTTGCAACGTATTAGCAATATCTGTTTCATTATCGGATAGATTTTCTGATTGACAAGGCTAAATTACCAATTATTATCGACTTTGTATAAACTTTTCATATAAAAAATATGTCGATTTGGATTTTTTTTAAGATTGCAGGTTCGCTGGCTCTTCTTATCTATGGTATGAAGGTTATGAGCGAAGCCTTGCAGAAAATGGCAGGCTCGCAGTTGCGCCACATCCTTGGCGCCATGACCACCAACCGTTTTACAGGCGTTCTCACAGGTATGTTTGTTACAGCTTCAGTGCAGTCGTCAACGGCAACAACAGTGATGACAGTTTCGTTTGTCAACGCTGGTTTACTTACCTTAGCTCAGGCCATCTCGGTAATTATGGGAGCCAACATCGGTACCACGTTTACTGCCTGGATCATGTCGCTCGGCTTCTCGTTCAACCTGCTTGATGCCGTATTCCCGGCCTTTATCATCGCCATATTGCTTATTTACACGCGGCGACACCGCTATATAGGCGACTTCCTCTTCGGCGTAGCATTCATGTTTTTTTCTATTGCCCTACTCTCGCAGACGGGCAAGGAGATGGACCTTTCACACGACCAAAATGTAATAGAATTCTTCGGTTCGTTTGATAAAAACAGCTATCTTACCATTTTCTCGTTCCTCCTTATCGGAACCATCCTCACCTGTATTCTTCAGTCTTCGGCCGCACTTATGGCTATCACTATGGTACTCTGCTCAAGCGGTGTACTGCCTATCTATATGGGTATAGCTCTAGTAATGGGCGAGAATATAGGTACAACCCTTACAGCCAACCTGGCCGCTTTGGCCGCCAATACCCAAGCCCGCCGGGCCGCCTTCTCGCATTTAGTGTTCAACGTTGCAGGCGTAATTTGGGTACTAATCCTCTTTTACCCCTTTATCAATATGGTATGCTCGTTTGTAGGTTACGACCCACATCAAGGCGGTATTGACCCAAAGAAACTCTCTGTAGTGTTGGCAGCCTTCCATACCTCTTTCAACGTGTGCAACACGGCTCTGCTTATTTGGTTTATTCCTCAGTTAGAGAAATTGGTGTGTAAAATCATTGCTCCGCGCAAGAACGAAGAAGAAGAAGACTTCCGTCTGCGCTTTATACAGAGCGGTATCATGAAGACTCCAGAAATTTCGGTACTCGAAGCACAGAAAGAGATACAAAGCTATTCAGAGCGCATACAGCGTATGTTTAGCATGGTCAACGAACTGCTCTACGAGAAGAATGAAGAGAAATTTATCAAGTTGTTCTCAAGAATAGAGAAATACGAAAGTATCTCTGACAATATGGAGATAGAAATAGGCAATTATCTTGACAATGTAAGCGACTCGCACCTTAGCGACGAAACCAAGGCCAAGATACGCGCCATGCTGCGCGAGATAAGCGAGATAGAGTCTATCGGCGACAGCTGTTATAACATAGCCCGTACACTTAGCCGCAAGTTCAAGAGCAAAGATGACTTTACCGAATCGCAGTACGAACATACCCACCAAATGTTCTCGCTTATCAATTCGGCCCTTACACAGATGAACTCTATGTTCAAGAACCGCAAGGAAAGCTTTGACCCCAATACTTCGTTCAATCTTGAAAACGAGATAAACAACTACCGTGGGCAGCTGAAAACACAGAACATCAACGATGTTAACGACCATGCGTACTCTTATGCCAGCGGTACTATGTATATGGATATTATCCAGGAGTGCGAAAAACTTGGCGACTATGTAGTCAATGTAGTTGAAGCCCGTATGGGCGTACGCCAGCACGGAGCATAAAAACACCTTGTTTCAGTCCTCTGTATATAGGGCGGTTATATAACCTCTCTCTCCACAGTTCTCTCATTAGAGAGATTAAAGTGGGGAGAGAGGTTGTTTTTTACCCTTTTCGCAGAATAGTTGCCACCTTTTTTATAAATTTGCAGCAACATATAGGGTAGTTTTTTTAAGTATGAAGCACAAAACAATATTATGCCGGAGTTGCCGCAAATGGTGGTTCATGGCCGCAGGCATTGCCGTTACAATAATAGTGGTACTAGCCTTGGCTGGAAACTATATGCTTGACTATTCGCTCTTTCCCGATATGCGCCATGGGCATAGTCTGAAATGGCGATTGGAGAATATAATAAGTCAGAACCCGCAGTTGCGCACATGGGCAGATAGTCTAAAGCAGAACCACGCTCTGCGCGACACTTTCTTGCTTATGCCGTCGGGCGAGCGCCACCATGCCACCTATATCGCTGCTGCTACATCCACACCCCGTGTAGCCATCCTTGTACACGGCTATAGCGACAACGGCATGGGTATGTTGCACATAGCCTCCATATATAATTGTATGGGCTTTAATGTACTTCTACCCGACCTCCATGCCCATGGCAAAAGTCAGGGCAAGGGCATACAAATGGGGTGGAAAGACCGCCTCGATGTAATGCAATGGATGACACTGGCCAACAATATGTGGGGCGGAACAGCCGGAACCCAAATGGTATTGCATGGTGTGTCTATGGGCGCAGCCACAGTGATGTGTGTATCGGGCGAGGAGTTGCCTCAATATGTAAAATGCTTTGTAGAAGACTGCGGATATACCAGCGTATGGGACGAATTTGCCCACGAACTCAAAGAGCAGTTCTCTCTGCCTACTTTTCCCCTACTCTACACTACCAGCATACAGTGCCGATTGCGCTATGGATGGTCGTTCGGCGAAGCGTCGCCCTTGCGCCAGGTATCGCACTGTCGGTTGCCCATGCTCTTTATCCATGGCGACAAAGACACTTATGTACCCTTTGCCATGATGCGCAGGCTCTACGATGCCAAACCCCAACCCAAAGCTCTATGGGTGGCTCCAGGCAGCATACACGCCAAGAGCTTCAGCGATCATCCTGTAGAATACACCCGCAAAGTAAGTCAATTTGTAAACCAATACATACCCACAGAAGGTAAGTAACTACAACTATACTTTTATTAAAAACTCTATGAACAATCACCCACCACTTAGTGCACATTATTATACTGACTGCATAGAAGCTGGTTGCGACGAGGCTGGCCGCGGATGCCTTGCCGGCAGTGTATATGCCGCTGCAGTAATACTGCCCACCAACTATGACAACCCCCTGCTTAACGACTCGAAGCAGATGACTGCAAAACAGCGCAACGCTCTGCGCAAGCAGATTATGGACGATGCCGTGGCTTGGGCCATCGGTGTTGTTACCCCAGAAGAGATAGACCATATCAACATACTCAACGCCAGTATTTTGGCTATGCACCGTGCCCTTGACGCCCTAAAGGTGCGTCCAGAGGCCATAATAGTCGACGGTAATAGATTCAAACCTTACGGCAAGCTGCCTTACACTACCATTGTCAAAGGCGACGGCAAATACCAAGCTATTGCAGCCGCCAGCATATTGGCCAAGACCTTCCGCGATGATTATATGGACGTTCTCGACAAAGAATTTCCACAGTACGGATGGAGCCGCAATAAGGGCTATCCTACCCGTGAGCACCGCAAGGGTATACTGCAATTCGGTATAACCCCGTACCATCGCCGCAGTTACAATCTTACCGGACAAGAACTGTCGCTACCTTTCGAAGAATAATACTTTTTATCGATTATATTCGATGATTTTAGTCTATTTTTATCGAATATAATCGATAAAACTTGGTTGATTGGATGAATTTTTTTGTAGTTTACGACGAAGGACTGGACTTTCAGATTTCTTATTCTATAAATGATTCTGATACGGAAAAAAGGGAAATGGATGCTAAGGTTAGAGGGATAAGCACCTTTATCTATATTATCGGCACCTTTAGTACTTTAGTAGATGTAGCGTATTACTACTCATTTGTATTATCTACCTGAATATTCAATTTGTAAAATTTCATTCTTGTATCTATATAAATATCAATTGCTAACATTTTTTCAAAAAAGTTTTGTTGTTTACAAAATAACAACTAATTTTGGACACTCATCTTAAAATAAATCGATTATGAACTCTACACCTAAAATTACGGCTATTGCATGCCATCAAGAACTTGGTTTGGACATTGGTATGAATATTAAAATGAGAAAAAAATACATAATTGCCCACTCTTCATATTCATGGTGGAGAGTGGGTTTTTTAGTTATAGGATTTTTGTATTGCCTAACTGGGTACGCACAGACAACTGTAAAACTTACCTTCTACGACAATCAGCAAAACATAATTCCAGGTCTTTCTGTCAAATGTACAGCCTGCGACAGTATATTTCATCATTTAACCAACACTAACGGACAGTTAACTACAACCATTAAATCAAGCCTTTGCAAACAACTCAAAATACAAACAGAAAGTAATTTCTATGAAAATATAGATACCTTTATTACTATTAACAACCAATCCAGTAACCACAACATCATTCTAAAAGACAAGGTTCAAAGCATTAAACAGGTAGATGTAGTTGCTTTCCGCCGTATCGCAAAAAATGATGCTAAAAAGAGTGTTTACCAGATAGACACCCATGGACTTCTGAAAACTACAAGTGCAGAAAGAGCATTGTCGTTTCTTCCTGGAATTGTAGCAGAAAACGGTAGCTATTCTTTGATAGGACAAGACAGAAAATGCCGAATAAAGATAGATAACAGAGATGCTTCTATTGAAGAATTGAAAAATATAAAGGCCAAAGATATAGAACGCGTAGAAATACGCGAAATAACTGAGAACGACAACAATAGTTCTGCCGGCGAAATAAATATCATCAAGAAAAAAACGCAACAAACTAAAATGTATGCCCGTCTGTCGGCATGGACTGGATTATTACATCCGCAAACGGGTACTTACGACAGTTTCGGATTTCAAAACAAAACATGGGATATTACTACTTGGTTCAATCTGGTAAAACACACTCAAAAATCAGAGAACCATGTAACCCGTATTTTCAACGATACACAAACTGCACCACAACACTTGTCGGCTTTTAGAACTATCAACACACAACAAGATGCAGAATATATAAAAATAAACTGTTTCGCTACTGACAAACTTACCATAACAGCAGCAGCCTATCATAGCGGATACCCTACCGACGCTGCCGAATGGGGTTCTGACTTCAGTAATACCGAATACCATCGCAATAGTAAAGAAAAGATAGACCACTGGGGAGGATATTCTAATATAGGATACAAATTGAACAACCACAATACACTCACTCTCAAAGGCAATACTTTTTACTACCGCTACGCTATGTTATGGACAGGCTTAGACTTGGACGAATACCGGTCGGCCATGCGCGAGTTTACAGGCGAACTGCTTTGGGAAAACCGCAGTAAAATATTTGGAAAAAACCACGAAATCAACGCTGGTTTCAAGAATATCTATCGTAAGAACATTATTTCATACAAACCGGGTAGCCTGTCAAGTTATACCATTCAGCAATTGTACCTTTCTGATTACTATTCGTTTTCAAAAAGTTTTTCAGCATATATCATTCTCAAAGGTGAAAGTGACAATCTTGGTCAGCAACACCATTTTGCCTTTCTGCCATCTGTACGCTTAAATTACAATCTTGCAAAAGCAGGTTCACTATCGGCCAACTATCAGCGTCGCTACACACGCCCAAGCGTAGACTATCTAAACAGCGACACACTATTCGTTAACGATTATACGCAGACTGTAGGAAATCCTGGATTACATGCACAACACAACGATGCCCTGTCGCTTTCATGGCGAAAACAGATACGCAATGCATACCTTACCATTACTGGTAACTACGAACGCGAGGCAGATGTTATAAGCCAGATATACGCTACGCCATACAACTACAATGTTACCACTTATGCCAATATAGGCCAAGGCAACTATGCGGCGTTGTCAGCTAATTACACCCAACGATTCTGCAAGAATAGAATGAACGCGTCTATTTCGCTTACTGGTTTTCACCGTTCGTACCAACTGGACGACATATATAGCGAACATACGCTAATACAACCCGTCAAGGGATGGGGATGGACCGGGAACCTTAACATGAGTTATCTCAGTACCAAAGGATGGATGTATATGCTTTCGGCCAACTACCGGCCAAAAAGTTACAGCCTTAACGGAATATTCCACCGCAATCCGCAGTTGTTTCTCACCATCAGCAAGAACCTGTTTAAAGACAAGATAGAACTTGAGATGAGTTTCCTAAACTCACTGGTATATTGTTGGGACACACGCAGCAATACCTATTTCAAGCATATGCAACAGGTATCTACACGCCGGTTGTACGCCAACAACATTACCATATCTGTAGCCTGGAACATAGGCAAGCAGTTCAGAAGTCGCCGCGTAGCCAGTGGTATCAACAACGATGATATTAGTACCAAGAAAGGAGAATAACCGCCCTTAAGAGTGGTTTTTAATTTCCATCCTTAAACTATACTGCCGCCATATCCTGTATATGGTGGCTTTTTTGTACTTTTTCTGCAAAATCTTTGGCTATAACCGTCTTTATGGTTATCTTTACATCCATATCATACCAGCATCTCTTTACAAGAAGAGGGCAAACAAATATATTGCGCTCTGCATAAAGTGGATTTTTTAGAATCATCCATTAACAACTATGTTACGAAAAGAATATACTTTTGAAGTGTGTGCCAATTCGGTAGAAAGCTGTATTGCAGCAGAAAAGGGAGGAGCTAACCGGGTAGAACTTTGCGCAGCCATACCCGAAGGAGGCACCACCCCATCGTTTGGCGAAATAGTAATGGCACGCAACAATATAGACATAAAGCTTAATGTTATAATACGTCCTCGGGGCGGAGACTTTCTCTATTCTCCTATAGAAGCCAACACTATAATAGCTGATATAGATGCACTACACTCCCTACATGTAGACGGCATTGTAACCGGAGCACTTACCCCAGAAGGAGATATAGACACAGCACTGATGGAACGCATTATGAACCATGCCAAGGGTTTACCAGTAACCTTTCACCGTGCCTTTGACCGCTGCCGGCGCCCACTGGAGGCTCTCGAACAACTTATAAATCTGGGCGTTACTCGCGTGCTTACCTCTGGACTACAACCTACAGCCCTTGAAGGCACTGCCATGTTAAAACAACTGGTAGACCGGGCTGCTAGACGCATAATTATAATGCCGGGATGTGGCATAAACGAAGACAACATAGCAAGGATAGCCCAGGAAACTGGAGCACACGAATTTCATTTTTCTGCCCGTGAAGCCGTAGAAAGCGATATGCTGATACGCAACAGTGAAGTGAAGATGGGCAGCACACAAGCCGATGAATATATACGTATGAAAACTACTGCACGGCGGGTAAGAAACACCATAAACGCCCTGTGCGCTCAATAACCCTATGACTATGACATTAATACTACTTATCCTGCTTGTGGCCATACCTATGACGGGCAACGCACAGACAGACTATACCACGGCCGACTTCAATTCACGGAAAACCCTGTTTACCCACAGACAACTGTTCGATATATTTGCACAACCCATGACTGAGCGCGAACGCCATGCCATGCAATTTCTCTACGCCTATATGCCAGCTGGTGATATAGCCGACTATGACGGACAGTTCTATCTACGCCAAATACGCGCCACACTCAATGTAAGAAAACAAACAAAATGGCAGATACCTGACGATATATTCAACCACTTTGTACTGCCCATACGGGTTAACAACGAGAACCTTGATACCGCACGACTGGTATTCCAGCGCTGCCTACTACCAAGAGTTCGTAACCTAAGTCTCTACGATGCCGTATTAGAAGTTAACCACTGGTGCCATGAGAAAGTAAACTACCAGCCGTCTGACGGGCGCACTTCGGCACCGCTGGCCACTGTGCGCACTTCGTGGGGACGCTGCGGAGAAGAATCTACCCTACTGGTAGCCGCTCTGCGGTCGGTAGGTATCCCTGCCAGACAGGTATATACACCACGGTGGGCACATACCGACGACAACCACGCATGGGTAGAAGCATGGGTAGACGGCCAATGGTACTTTTTGGGTGCTTGCGAACCAGAACCTGTACTTAATCTTGGATGGTTCAATGCACCAGCCAGTAGAGGTATGCTAATGCATACCAAGGTATTTGGTCGCTACAACGGCCCTGAAGAAGTTATGCGCCGCACAGCCAACTATACCGAGATAAACGTGATATCCAATTATGCTCAGGCTGCCAAACTAACCGTAACCGTAACCGATAACAAAGGGCGCACGGTAAAAGGGGCACGCGTAGAATACCGCATATACAACTACGCTGAATTCTACCCCGTATCGGTACAGTTTACCGATGACAAGGGGAATGCTTCACTATCAGCCGGACTGGGAGATATGCTGGTTACAGCTACTCTTGGTCAATATTACGGATATAGCAAGGTAAGCTTCGGTAAAGAACAGAATGTTATTATAAATCTAAATCACAAGATAGGCAGCAATCATAGTGTAGATATAGATATAGTGCCACCAAAAGAGAATGCGCGTATACCCGAGGTTAGTGCCGCCAAAAGAAAAGAAAACGACCGCAGGATGGCTATAGAAGACTCTATACGGGCCGCATACCGCGCCACCTTCAGACAAGGCATAGGAAATATTAAAGCACGATGGGGAAAAGACGCCAACGAATATATAGTCAAGGCCGAAGGCAACTGGAAAACCATATATTCATTCTTAACCAAGGCAAAAGCCAATCACAAGTTTGATAGAGCCATTGAACTTTTGTCTACACTTACAGACAAAGACCTGCGCGATATAGAACAAGAAGTACTCGATGATGCCTTAACACAGACTTCATCTACAGCTAATGTTGCTCATGTGTTGGCTCCCCGCGTAGCTCTCGAACGCCTTACCCCATACCGCCGCATACTGAAAGAAACTCTCCACCCAGTATTGGGTGCGCACTGGGGCGATGCCCAAGCTACAATAGCATTCTGTCGCGACAGTATTATGCGGTGCGACAGTATTATGCGGTGCGACAGTATTACTACATCAGGCACATACACCACCCCTATAGGAGTGCTACGCTCGCGTATGGCCGACCTGCCGTCGCTCAAAGTATTCTTTACAGCCCTTTGTCGTACACAGGGCATAGAGGCATGGGTAGACGCCGTTACCGGCAACGTGTACTGCCGCCAAGGCGAAGTTATATTGACTGTAAATCTAGATAAAGAAAATTCGGCTCCAACCACAACTAATTCTACAAATACTTCAACCAGCTCTACATCATTACTTACACTAACCTTTACCCCGCAGAGCCATCTTAACAATCCCGAATACTACACCCACTTCACGCTAAGCCGCTATCAGGACGACGGAAGTTTCGCCCTGCTCAATTATAACGAAGGTACACGGTGGTCGCAACTATGGAAAAAAGGCACTGAAACCCTACCTGGATATTATATGCTTACCACTGGTACCCGACTGGCCAACGGTAGCGTAAAGGCACATATTCAATTCTTTAACGTAACCAATAAACCCGTTGCAGAACCACTCACTATAAGAGAGGCCACAAGCGAGGTAAGCGTTATAGGCTCGGTCAACTCTGAAGGGCGCTTCACCCTGGCCGAAACAGGTACAGAAAGTAGCATACTACTCACCGCCGGGCGCGGTTATTTTGCCGTAGGCATACTAGGTGTAGGACAAGAACCTACCAACCATGCTCTGCGCGATATAGCTCTGCGCCGTACCGAACTGGAAGCATGGGGGCGCACGCTGTTATTGCTCTTCGCCTCGGAAGAAGACTATCGCAAATATCTAAAAGCGCCCATACCAGGACTGCCCTCAACAGTAGTATTCGGCATTGACCGCAATAGAGCAATAGCAACCGACCTAATAAGTCGCATGCATATGCCCGCCAATACACCACTACCACTATTTATTATAGGCGACACCTTTAACCGTGTAGTCTTTGAAAGCCACGGATACACCATAGGTCTTGGAGACCAGTTGCTAAAAACTATAAACAAGCTATAAAACCCAAAACAAAACAAGAATTATATTATGATAGACAAAAATGTGAGAGAAAAAATACTGGCTTTGATGGCACGCGAGATAGTGCCTGCCGTAGGCTGTACAGAACCCATGGCCGTAGCTTTATGCGTGGCACGGGCCACAGAGATACTGGGGCGTACACCCGAGAAAATAACCCTCTTTCTTAGTGCTAATATACTAAAAAACGCCATGGGAGTAGGCATACCCGGAACAGGTATGATAGGACTGCCCATAGCCGTAGCACTGGGAGCACTCATAGGCAAGTCTGAATATCAGCTGGAAGTACTCAAAGACCTTACCCCAGCCACACTGGAACAAGGCAAACGATATATAGAAGAAGACCATATTAGCATACAACTCAAACAGGGCGAATGTGACAAACTCTACATAGAAGTTATCTGTGAGACGGCAGGAAGTAACGCCACGGCCATCATTGCCGGGGGACATACCACAGTAGTGTACGAAGAACGCAACGGACAGGTTATTACAGACCACCGCACCAAAACCGAAGAAACCGCCGAAGAAACCGAAGTTACTCTTAATCTGCATACAGTGTACGACTTTGCCGTTACCGCCCCTATAGACGAACTGCGCTTTATATTAAAGACACGCGACATGAACTTACGCGCAGCCGAAGAATCACTGAAAGGTAATTACGGCCACTGTTTGGGCAAGACTATGGAGCGCCCTCTTAGCCATGGTATTTTTGGCAAAACCATGTTCTCGCATATCATATCAAAAACAGCATTGGCCTGTGATGCACGTATGGGTGGAGCCATGATACCGGTTATGAGCAACAGCGGTTCGGGTAATCAAGGTATATGTGCCACCAACCCCGTGGCTGTATTCGCTCAGGAGAACGAGAATACTGAGGAAGAATTAATTAGAGCCCTTACCATAAGCCATCTTACGGCCATATATATCAAGCAAAGCTTAGGACGGCTGAGCGCACTCTGCGGTTGCGTGGTAGCAAGTATAGGGTCGAGTTGCGGCATAACCTATCTAATGGGTGGCAGCTTCGATGATCTGTGTCATGCAGTAAAAAACATGATTGCTAATCTTACAGGAATGATATGCGATGGCGCCAAACCCAGTTGCTCGCTTAAGATATGCTCAGGGGTATCTACAGCATTACTGTCGGCTCTGCTGGCCCGTGAAGGCAAGTTTGTTACCTGTGCCGAGGGTATTATAGATTCTGACGTAGACCGCTCTATACACAATCTTACCAACATAGGAAAAGAGGCCATGTGTGCCACAGACGACATGGTACTTAATATAATGACAGACAAATAATAGGGAGAAAATTAGGCGTTATATCTGCCCGCTCTCTACCTGGCGCACTATACGCTCAGTAAAACGGTCTACGCCTTCAGGTTCGTATCCTTTGCGCAAACTGGCACCAAATACCCACGCAAAAGCTTGGTATACACCAGCACGGGTAGGACCGAAGAACGACTGTATAAGATTATACGACGAAGAGTTACACTCGCGGTAAATAAGCTTGATAAGCAGTTTTCCCTGCTGATAGGTAAGCCTCTTCATACGGGGGGTATATTCGGCCTTAATACCTTTCTCTACAAGTTTGAGATGACGGTCGCGCGAAGCCTTGTCGGGCAGTGTCTGCAGATAATCGTATGTTTCAAGAATTATAGCGCGGCACTCCTTGGCTATAGGCAATACCTTCTTTACATTATACACCATACGATTATAGGCCTGCATCTGTCGCTCACTACTGAACACGGGCTTTGGATACACATAGATATTATTAAGCTCTACATACTGTACCGAATCGCCGCCAAGAAGCACCTTACCCACCTTTACCATAGGCACAAAAGTAGGGTTATTCATGTCTACCTGCCTATCTTCAGGGTTTATGCCCTGTGCCTTTCCTGTTTGTGCCTCAACATAAGACACCGACAAAAACAGGTACAACAATAATATGATACGGCAACTCTTCTTCATGCCGGCAAAAGTACAGATAATTATCCAATATTCATCGAAAGTCTCAAATAATTTATGGGTAGTTCTATAAATTAGCTTTGTCAGATTTGCATACGCATTGTTGGCTACACTCGGCA
>CAVHVH010000069.1:9808-12578 GCA_963639385.1 Oscillospiraceae bacterium | reverse complement strand
AATTTAAATAGATGGACGAAAATCAGACAATTGATCATGACAGAATAATCAAGATCAATATTGAAGAAGAAATGAAATCTTCGTACATTGATTATTCAATGTCAGTAATTGTAGCGCGTGCTTTACCCGATGTGCGAGATGGCTTTAAGCCCGTACATCGGCGCATTCTCTATGGTATGTTAGGAATAGGGAATACCAGTGATAAACCCTATAAAAAATGTGCCCGTGTTGTAGGTGAAGTATTAGGTAAATATCACCCACATGGAGATAGCTCGGTTTATGGCGCATTGGTAAGAATGGGGCAAGACTGGAATATGAGATATAAACTTATTGATGGTCAAGGTAATTTTGGTAGCGTAGATGGAGATTCTCCGGCCGCTATGAGATATACCGAATGTCGTTTGGCCAAAATGGGCGAGCATGTAATGGACGATCTGGGAAAGGACACCGTTGACATGACAAACAATTTCGACGACACATTAGTTGAACCTTCGGTAATGCCAACAAAAATACCTAATCTGCTCGTCAATGGTGGAAATGGTATTGCTGTTGGTATGGCAACAAATATTCCTACCCATAATCTTGGTGAAGTTATCAACGGATGTTGTGCTTATATAGATAATCCTGACATAGATATAGATGGGCTTATGCAATATATACCAGCTCCAGATTTTCCGACAGGAGCATATATCTATGGCCTTGATGGCGTAAGGCAAGCTTATGAAACTGGACGCGGAAGAATTGTCATGCGCGCAAAAGCAGAAATCGAGACCGATGATACTCACGATAAGATTATCGTTACCGAAATTCCCTATGGAGTGAACAAACAGCAATTGATTGAATACATTGCAGATTTGGTGAAGGAAGGGAAAATAGACGGCATCTCAAATGTAAACGATGAAACAGGCCGACAGGGAATGCGTATAGTTGTGGATGTAAAACGCGACGCCAATGCCAATGTCATCTTAAATAAGTTGTTTAAAATGACTGCCCTTCAGAGCTCTTTCTCGGTAAATTGTATTGCTTTGGTAAAAGGGCGTCCACGCTTGCTCAATCTGAAAGAATGTGTACATTATTTCGTAGAGCATCGACATGATGTTACAATTCGTCGAACCAAATATGAATTGAAGAAGGCCCAAGATCGTGCACATATCTTACAAGGGTTGATTATTGCGTGCGACAACATAGATGAGGTTGTACATATTATTCGCGCAAGTAAAACACCTAACGAAGCTCAAATAAACCTTGAAAAAAGATTTGAGATAGACAATCTGCAATCAAAGGCCATTGTAGATATGCGTTTGGCACAATTGACTGGACTTCGAGTAGATCAATTGCATGAGGAATACGAAGAGTTGATGAAACAAATCGAATACTTGAATCGCATACTTATAGATGACGAGTTATGCAAGAAGGTAATGAAGGATGAATTGTTGGAAGTAAAAGAAAAATATGGTGATGCACGCCGTACAGAAATTATTCCAGCCGAACATGAATTCAACGCAGAAGATTTTTATCCTAACGACCCAGTAGTAATCACTGTTAGTCATCTAGGATATATCAAACGCACACCTCTGAGCGAATTTAGAGAACAGGCTCGAGGTGGAGTTGGTGCCAAGGGGGCACATACCCGAGAAAAAGATTTTACAGAATATATATATCCCGCCACAATGCATCAAACCATGCTGTTCTTTACTAAGAAAGGACGTTGTTATTGGCTTAAATGCTATGAGATACCAGAGGGCGATAAAACTTCAAAGGGACGAGCCATTCAAAACCTACTGAACATTGAAGCCGACGACGCCGTCAATGCATTTTTGCGTCTACGTGGTCGCGGATTGGAAGATACCGATTTTGTAAACAACCATTATATTGTATTTGCAACTGCAAATGGAACTGTTAAAAAAACGTGTTTAGAGGCTTATAGTCGTCCACGTGCCAATGGCGTAATCGCCATAAATATTACAGAGGGCGATGAAGTAGTAGATGTTAGACTTACTAACGGACATAATGAACTAATTTTGGCCAATCGTAATGGTAGAGCTGTTAGATTTAACGAGAATGCAATCCGTACCATGGGACGTGTTTCAACGGGCGTTAGAGGTATGCGACTTGATGGCGGCGATGATGCCGTAATTGGAATGATTGTTGTTAATGATGCAGAGAATGAGTCTGTTATGGTTGTAAGCGAAAATGGTTACGGAAAACGCTCTCAAGTAGAGGATTATCGTATAACAAACCGTGCAGGTAAAGGTGTCAAGACGCTTTCTATTACTGAAAAGACAGGCCGGCTAGTTGCCATAAAGAATGTTACAGACAAAAATGACTTGATGATTATTAATAAGAGCGGTATCACCATTAGGTTGGCAGTAGCAGATGTGAGGGTGATGGGACGTGCCACTCAGGGAGTAAGACTCATAAATTTGTCAAAGAAAAACGATGTTATTGCAAGTGTATGCAAAGTAATTAGTTCGGAAATTGAGGCAACTGTTGAAGAAGAAAGCCGTGCCGCTTGGTCAAAGAAAAGCGAGGAAATAAAAAGTGACAACATGTCCAAACCTTCAGATGGTTTCGGAGATGAAGCAATCGTCGAGGAAGAAGAATAAAAATATTAATAAACAATTACTTTTATGAAGAAATTTATGATTGCTGTGTTGATGATGCTGGGCACATCCACTGCATTTGCCGGAGACAGCGATGCGCTGAAATCAATTTTAAAAGCTAAAAGTTATGACGAAGCACAAGGTTTGGTAAAGGACAAAGTCAACGC
>CAVHVH010000069.1:0-9798 GCA_963639385.1 Oscillospiraceae bacterium | reverse complement strand
AGTCAACGCTCTTGCCAATCCTGAAGAGAAAGCAAAAGCTTACAATTTTATTGTTGAACTTGCCATGAAAAAAGTAAACCATGAGCAAGAGATTATTACCTCCAATCAGTTGCAACAGCAACTAAATACAGGTAAATCACAAGCTTATGATACCTTGGGATATTATAAAGCTCTTGGCGTAGCTTTTACCAATGCCATAGAGTGTGATAAATGGGATAGTATGCCTAATGAAAAAGGAAAAGTTAAGCCTAAATATCATAAGGCCAACCAAGACAAGCTTGTAAATTTGCGTACCGAGCTCATAAATGCAGGGCAGACAGTATCTGATAACAATAAAGAAGTATCATTTGGCTATTTCTCACTTTATGTAGATAGTTATTTTTCGCCTCTTTTTAAAGAAGTTGACCGCAATGCCAATCCTGACAAATATTTAGGTGAAGTTGCTCGCGTTACGGCTGTAATTGCATTTCAAAACAAAGACATAGAGAAGGCAAACAAATATGTGGACATTGCTTTGAATGACA
This sequence comes from Oscillospiraceae bacterium, assembly GCA_963639385.1. Taxonomy (GTDB): domain Bacteria; phylum Bacteroidota; class Bacteroidia; order Bacteroidales; family Bacteroidaceae; genus Prevotella. Next base: position 9,274 of record CAVHVH010000069.1, on the reverse strand, counting down.
CCGCATCTTACAAAGAGGCTTTAAACCTTAAAATTTATTTGGCTTCTCAAGATTTAAAGACAAAAGAAGATTCTGTAAAATTTGCAAACACACTGAAAGGTCTCTATGAAAAAGATTCTAAGAATGACATGGTATTCAGCCAGCTAGCAGCCGTTCTCCAGTCTTTGGGTGACAAGGATGGGGCTAACAAAATAATAGAATCTCGCCTTGCTGCAAATCCAAACGACTATTCTGCATTGGCTCTCAAAGCTCAGAACGCAATGAATGAAGCGACACAAAATGCTGAATTATACGATGTAGCTATTGAGAATTTTAAAAAAGCCATATCGGTTAAGCCTAATGACGATGCACTAGTTTACACTTATTTGGCATTTTGTCTAAACAATAAGGCTTCTGCATGCCAGAAAGCAACCGAACAGAAAGCATATTACAAAGAAAGTGAAACATATCTAGAGAAAGCGCGCGAATTAGACCCCAACCGCGAACGCGCAAACTGGTCTTACCCGCTCTACCAATGTTATTATACACTATATGGTCCCAATGATGATCGTACTAAAGAAGCAGAAGCTCTAGCAAAGTAAAAAATCCGTCTTCTAATAGACAAATCGGGGTGGTTGCCTTAAATTTGGGTCATCACCCCTTTTATCCTTTATGATGTTGAGGTAAAAATACCATAATTAGATTTGAAAAGAAATTGAAAACAACAAATAGTATCCTAAAAAATAATACGAACATGCGTTGATTTGAAATAAAGGATTATAGTTATGCTGATAGTCTTGCAAATTTGGCACTCAAATATGCAGAATGTGCAAAAGAAGCCGCTAAACTAAAGATTTACTGCATAAAATGCTGATAAAGTCAGAAAAAGACTCTCTCATCTATATAAATACATTGCAGGCTTTACATGACAAAGACAAATTAAACCCCAATTACCAAGAACTGATAATTCAATACTATTCAAAAACAGGACAAGATGATAAACTATCTGCATTTGTCGACAAGGAACTTGAAATTAAAAAATATGACAAGAAACTTTGGGCACTTAAGGGAGAACGATATATGCAAAACCATGAATGGGATAAAGCCATAGAAGCATTTTCAAATGCAATTGCCATTGACACATTGTTTGTACCTGCTATATACAATATTGGCATTTGCTTTAGTTCAAAAGCGATTCTCTTAAGAGAATCAGCTGATTGCAAACTGAAAGAAGCTACCAAATCACTCTTAACGAAAGGGGCTTCATATTTGGAGCATGTTCAAAAACTTGATCCAGAAAGACGTGTGGTAGACTGGATACTTCCATTGTATCATATTTACATTGCGCTTAATGATAAACGGGCAGAGAATATAAAAAAGAAAATCAAGCACTAAACTTATTTATTATGAAAAGGATAACGTTGGCATTGGGTATATTGACTATTAGCATATGTGCAAATGCACAAAAGAAAGAAATATCTCTAGCTAAAGAATATATAAAAAAAGGAACGAATCTTGAACAAGCAGAAAAATGTATGCTTAATCTTTTTAAAGATTCGGCTAATCGGAAAAATGAAAAAATATGGCTTACACTTTTTGAATCACAGAAGAAACAATACGAGCAAGGGAATGAAAAGTTGTATCTCAAGCAAGAATATGATACAGCCAAACTATTTATATCTGTAAAAAAAATGTTTCAAACCCTTGAAGGATTAGATTCTTTAGATAGCCAATCTGATGAACATGGGAAAACGAAATTGACTTATCGTAAAAAACATGCGGCAATACTTAACATTTATCGCAAAAATCTCTATAATGGTGGGGCCTTTTTCGTCAATCGTCAAAATTTCAAAGAAGCGTATAATTTCTTTGATATGTATTTGAACTGTAGCAATCAACCAATGTTTGCTGAATATAAATACGAAGAAAATGACAAGAACATACCCTCCGCTGCTTATTGGGCCGTATACTGCGCTTACAAACTCAATGATGCCAAAGCAACCTTGCACCATTCCTATCTAGCCCTAAAAGATACCGCACATTATCATTTTATGTTACAATATCTAGCAGAAACTTACAAAATAGAAAAAGATACAACAAGATACCTCAGCGTTCTTAAAGAGGGATTTGAGAAATACCCAAAATTCCCATTTTTTTTCCCGCGTTTGATAGAATTCTATACTCAAAACGAAGAATATGACAAGGGGCTTTCTTTATGTAATAAAGCATTACAAATTGATAGCAATAGCAATTTGTACAAATTTACAAAGAGTTCTATCTTGCTAAATTTGAAACGCTACAAAGAATGTATAGAAATTTGTGATAGCATAATAGCTAATGATAGCACTATATCGGGTGCTTATCTTAATGCCGGATTGGCCTATTTTAATCAAGCTGTAGAATTAGACAAGCTTTTGAAGCAAACAAACCAACAAAAGAAGGAGATAATACATTTATACAAAACAGCATTGCCTTATTTGGAAAAATATAGAAAAGATATGCCTGAGGAGAAAAGGCTATGGGGGCTTCCTCTTTATACTATTTATCTGAATCTCAATATGGGACGTAAATTTGAAGAAATAGACAAGATCTTGAGATAATCAATCAATATACAATCAACGAAAAATAAAGAATAAAAACTGTTAGAGTTCTTTTCTGCAAATAAAAAATATGACAATAAATAATATTACTAAGAAATTGGGAATAAAAAGTTTCAATGAAATGCAGACCGCAGTCATTGAAGCTATTGAAAACACACATGACGATCTTATGGTATTGTCACCTACGGGCTCAGGCAAAACCCTTGCATATCTTTTACCCATACTAAAGCTAATTGATACTACATCTGATAATCTGCAAGCAATAGTAGTTGTGCCGAGTCGTGAATTGGCAATACAATCTGTAGATGTACTTAGGGACTTGGTAACAAATGTACGAGGATATGCTTGTTTTGGTGGGAGACCAACAATGGAAGAACATCGGCAAATTCGTTTGCTAAATCCCCATATTATATTTGCAACTCCTGGAAGAATGAATGATCATCTTGACAAAAATAATTTAGATGCAACTACTGTAAAATGGATAGTTATTGATGAATTCGACAAATGTCTAGAGATAGGCTTCCAAAAAGAAATGACATATCTTATTAAGCAAATGCCGGCTAATGCGAGACAGATTTTGTTATCCGCAACGCCGGCCGAAGAAATGCATAACCAAACATTCTTAAAAAGAGAGTTCACTATAATGGACTTTATTCCCAAAGACAAACAGATTTCCAATAGAATACGAACATACCAAGTAAAATGTCCCCAAAAAGATAAATTGGAAATACTATACAAGTTGTTATGTCATTTAGGCTCAAATAGCACCGTGGTTTTCCTTAATTACCGAGAAAGTGTAGAACGTACGGCTAAATATCTAAGCGATAAGGGATTTATATTAAGCTATTATCATGGCGGCTTAGAACAAAAAAAACGGGAAGTAGAATTATACAGATTCTCCAATGCGTCTTCCAACATACTAATAAGTACCGATCTTGCAGCACGCGGTCTAGATATACCCCAAATAAAGAATATTGTACATTATCACCTTCCAGAAACCGAAGATTCGTTCATTCATCGGGTTGGCCGCACTGCTCGTTGGGATGCACAGGGTGACAGTTTCTTCATTCTTGGCCCCGATGAAACAATTCCTCCATATGTTGAAACTAATGTTTGCGAATATAAACTAACATGTGACGAACTTCATATTCCGCAACCCACCATGTCCACCATATATATCGGAAAAGGGAAAAAAGACAAAATTTCAAAAGGAGACATTGTTGGATTCCTTTGTAAAAAGGCAGAACTTAGAAATGAAGAGATCGGCCGTATTGATGTAAAAGATTATTACGCTTATGTTGCTGTGCCGTCAAAAAAGTCTATAAATATTCTCAAGCGAATCACTGGAGACAAAATTAAGGGGTTGAAAACGTGTTTTGAACCTCTAAAATGAGCGAATACATTTTTCAACTCAAAGTTTTATCTAACCTCTGCTTAAAAAAATAGAAAAACATTGCCAAAAACATAAGTTTGTGCAAAAATATTAGTTTTTTATTTGTCAATACCGAATAAATCTCGTATTTTCGCAAAAAGTATCAACTTAACTCGTTTTTAATATGGAAAAATACAACTTCAATGCCGGCCCCTCAATGTTACCGCGAGAGGTTATTGAGAACACAGCCAAGCAGATATTAGATTTCAACGATTGTGGTTTATCTCTAATGGAAATTAGTCATCGTGCAAAATATTTTCAACCAGTGGTAGACGAATGTGTTACACTAATCAAAGAGTTGCTTGACATTCCAACAGGATACTCCATAATTTTTCTCGGTGGAGGTGCTTCGTTACAATTTATGCAGATTCCTGCAAATTTTTTAATCAAAAAAGCGGCCTACCTAAATACTGGAACTTGGGCAAAGAAAGCAGAAAAAGAAGCTAAACTTTTCGGAGAAGTTGTAGAAGTTGCCTCTTCGGCAGATTTGGGTTATACTTTCTATCCCAAGAATTTCAAAGTTCCAATCGATGTAGACTACCTACATATAACCACCAACAACACCATTTATGGAACAGAATATCGTAAGGATTTTGATGTAAAAGTTCCGCTGATTGCAGATATGAGTTCGGATATAATGAGTCGTCCTATTGATGTTTCAAAATATACGGCTATTTATGCTGGTGCCCAAAAAAACATGGCGATGGCTGGTGTTACTGTTGTCATAGTAAAAGACGATATGTTAGGCAAAGCCCCTCGCAAATTACCTACAATGATAGACTATCGAACACATGTAGACAAAGGTTCTATGTTTAACACCCCTCCTGTTGTTCCAATATATTCATTGATGGAAACTATGCGTTGGGTTAAGGCCCAAGGAGGAGTCGTTGAGATGGAGCGTCGTGCAAAAGAACGTGCAGATATGCTCTATTCGGAAATTGACCGAAATAAATTATTCCATGGTACTGTTAACGAAGAAGATCGCTCATTGATGAACATTTGCTTCGTTATGAATGACGAATATAAGGATTTGGAAAAAGATTTCTTTGATTTTGCAACAGAACGAGGTATGGTTGGCATCAAAGGGCATCGTTCGGTTGGAGGCTTTAGAGCCTCATGCTATAATGCTCAAACTATAAGTGGTGTACGTGCATTGGTAAAAGCTATGCAAGATTTTGAAAATAAAAATTAATATTCGGTATTATGAAAGTATTAGTTGCAACAGAGAAACCATTTGCTGCCCCTGCCGTTGTTGGTATAAAGAATGAGTTGGAAGCAGCTGGCAATAGCGTATGTTTTCTTGAAAAATATACAGATAAGGCGCAATTATTAGAAGCCGTTGTTGATGTGGATGCAATGATAATTCGTTCAGATAAAATCACATCAAACGTATTTGATGCAGCAAAACAATTAAAAATTATTGTCCGTGCAGGTGCAGGGTATGATAATGTAGATTGCGATTATGCTAAAAAAAGAGGAGTTGTCGTTGAAAATACTCCGGGGCAAAATTCAAATGCAGTCGCAGAACTTGTATTTGGTTTATTAATTTATACAATTCGCAATTTTTATAATGGAAAAAGTGGTTCTGAACTTAGAGGAAAGCGTTTGGGAATACTTGCTTTTGGAAATGTAGGTCGAAATGTGGCTCGGATTGCCCAAGGTTTTGGAATGAGTGTTTCTGCTTACGATGCGTATTGTCCTGCAGAAGCGATAGAGGCAGCAGGTGTACACGCATACAACAATATTGATGAATTATTCCAAAACAATGATATTGTATCATTACATATTCCCGCTACGGCTGACACTATAAATAGTATTAACTATCATTTAGTAAACCAATTGCCTAAGGGAGGCATATTAATCAATACCGCTCGCAAAGAAATTATCAACGAACCTGAATTGTTGAAACTTATGGAAGAACGTAGTGATCTAAAATACATATCAGATATTAAGCCAGATGCAGACGTAAATTTTTCTGCATTTGAAGGCCGCTACTATTCTACGCCCAAAAAGATGGGAGCACAAACAGCAGAAGCAAATATTAATGCCGGAATTGCAGCCGCGAGCCAGATAAATTCTTTTTTCGCAAAAGGAGATACAAAATATCAAGTAAACAAGTAATCGGTTTGTCCTTACACCGTCTTATAATGAAAGTAATTACTAAAAAGCTAAAAATATGGCTATTATAAAACCTTTTAAAGGACTACGTCCTCCCCGAGAATATGTAGAAGAAGTTGAATCTCGCCCTTATGATGTTCTTGATTCAGAAGAAGCACGTATCGAAGCAGGTAACAATGAAAAAAGCCTTTATCATATAATCAAACCAGAAATTAATTTTCCCAAAGGCACTTCTGAGTATGATCCACGTGTATATGAATGTGCCCAAAAGCAATTCAAAATGTTCCAAGAGAAAGGCTGGCTAGTACAAGATGCAGAAGAACACTATTATATATATGCGCAAACAATGAATGGAAAAACTCAATATGGCATTGTTGTTGGAGCTTATGTGGGCGATTATATTAATGGTGTTATTAAAAAACATGAATTAACTCGCCGCGACAAAGAAGAGGACCGAATGAAACATGTTAGAATTTGCAATGCCAATATTGAGCCTGTGTTTTTTGCCTACCCAGATAATCAATTCCTTGACAATTTGCTGAAGAGATATGCAACCACAAAACCCGAATATGATTTCATTGCACCTATAGATGGTTTTAGACATCAATTGTGGATAGTATCGGATATCACAGATATCAAAGCGATAACCACAGAATTTGCAAAAATACCATATTTATATATCGCAGATGGACATCATCGCTCAGCTGCAGCTGCATTGGTTGGCAAAGAAAAAATCGAAAGCCACCCAAATCATACAGGGAAAGAAGAATATAACTATTTTATGGCTGTATGTTTTCAGGCATCCCAATTAACCATTCTTGATTATAATAGAGTAGTAAAAGACTTGAATGGAATGTCTTCTGATGTTTTTTTACAGAAAATGGCATCCGATTTTATTGTCGAGAAAAAAGGAAAAAAAGAATATCGCCCATCACATTTGCACGAATTCTCTCTTTATCTTGATGGGCAATGGTATAGGTTGGTTGCCAAAGAGGGTACTTATGACTATAACGACCCTATAGGTGTACTCGATGTAGATATTTCTTCGCGTCTTATTTTAGAAAAGATTCTCAATATTACAGATTTGCGCAGCGACAAACGAATTGATTTCGTTGGTGGACTGAGAGGCCTTGGTGAACTTAAACGACGTGTTGATTCAGGAGAAATGCGTATGGCATTGGCTCTTTATCCTGTAACCATGCAACAAATAATGACTATTGCAGATTGTGGAAAAATTATGCCACCTAAAGCTACTTGGTTTGAACCCAAACTAAGAAGTGGACTAATTATTCATAAATTAGATGATTGACGAATATAAAACCATTACAAGAACTATAGGCAAGGGATTTTATTCTGAAAAAAGAAGCAAATTCCTTGCCTTTGCACATCATGTAGAGACTATTAATGAAATTAAAGAACTATTGGCTGCATACCATAAAAAATATTACGATTCGAGACATGTATGCTATGCCTATGTATTGGGAGAAAACAAAACAGAATTCCGATTCAACGACGATGGAGAACCTTCTTCTACTGCAGGAAAACCTATCTTGGGACAGATACATTCGCGCGATTTGACTAATGTATTAGTTGTTGTTATAAGATATTATGGTGGAATAAACCTAGGTACTGCAGGGTTGATAACTGCTTATCGTACTGCAGCTTCTGACGCATTAGACAATACAACTAAAATTTCTATGTTTGTAGAAGACATTATCAGTTTTTCATTTTCGTACCCAATGATGAATTCTGTTATGCGTATCGTCAAGGAGATGCGCCCCAAAATACTATCACAAACTTTTGATAACACTTGTTCAATAACTTTATCTATTAGAAAAGAATTAGCACCAATCTTGAGAAAAAGACTTGATGACCTTGCATTCTAATAAACAATTTACTTTGGGAAAAATTAACAGTTATTATTTGTCACATATAAAGAATGTAAAAACCTACTATCATTTGTACTTTTTTCATACTTTTGTGGTAAAAGAGAATGGCTATATTAAAAAGGCTCAGTAGATTTTGTAACCATTTTGACCGCAAAACACATATAAAAGAAAACCAATGTGAGCATTATGGTTATTTTTGAACGAAAAACAAAAGCCATTCTTATAATAATTTATAAACATAAAGGGGTATATAGAACCCATTGATAATAGTTGGCTATGAAGAAGCAGAAATTATATGAAGCATCAGACAAAATGATAACGCTATTACAAGATAACTATGCGGTTTTGCGTTGTCTCGGATCGTTTGGCGTGAATTTGGGATTTGGAAACAAAACCGTAGAAGAAGTATGTCAAAATGAGGGCGTAGATAGCTTCACATTTCTATGTGTCGTAAATTATACTATCAACGGCTATATGGGCGCCGACGACATAACTCGCCTATCGATACCAACCTTATTACAATACCTCAGGGCCTCGCATGAATACTATTTAGGCTTTGAATTGCCATTTATCAGAAAAGAGTTGGTAGAATCGCTTGAAGATACAAACCATTTGACGTCGCTCATCATGAAAATCTATGACGAATATGCACATAGTGTAGTTCAGCATATGAAATACGAAGAGAAAAACGTATTTCCGTATGTAGAGGCACTTCTTCAGGGAAGAGGACAAGCCAACTATGACGTAGAGACATATTCAAAACACCATGAACAAATAGATAGCAAACTGCGTGAATTAAAAAATATCATTATTCAGTATTTTCCTATCGATGGCCATAGTAACAACCAACTTTATGCTACCCTTTTTGATATATATAACTGCGAATCATGGCTTGCACAGCATTCTGATGTAGAGGACAACATATTTATACCTGCAGTTAAACTCCTTGAAAGTAAAATACGCCAAAACAACATAACGCAGAAATTATCGAACATGATTAACAAGAACAGTGATGCCGATGTACTGAGTGAACGTGAGCGCGATGTAATAGTGTGTTTAGTACAAGGAATGACAAACAAAGAGATGGCCGATCATTTGTGCATTTCTGTAAATACGGTTATTACACATCGAAAGAATATAGCGCGAAAATTACAGATTCATTCGCCTGCAGGCCTTACCGTCTATGCTATAGCAAAAGGTTTAATAGATATAACTGCAGTAAAATTGTAAATTTAAAGAAGGCTAAAAACAGTACT
>CAVHVH010000068.1:1104-12595 GCA_963639385.1 Oscillospiraceae bacterium | reverse complement strand
ATATTGATTTCTGTAATTTTCCCTTCGCCTTTAAGTATCTTGAACGAACGTTCCAGTCTGTCACTTAAATTTTCAAACATTGTTATATATATTTTTATTGCAAAAATAACGAATTATAATTGGAAACAAGAAATACCATGTATGTTTTATAAAATTTTAAAAAATAGGCGCCTCCATTTGCGCACATACTCACCATGTGTGCAAAAAGCCATCACCAATCCTACCCCATAAAACTCAACTTGATATAAAAATCAGCTTAAGATCTCGTTTGTCTTGGTTTTTATCTTTTAACAAAGCTATTACAAAGATAGATAGCAACAGAATACGAACAACTGCAATATTATTGGCTTTCCATAACAAAACGCACTATCAACGGCAAGTGGTCACTATATCCATTCTGATAGCGCATCCCTATATAATTTCTGTGCGGCTGAGTTCCCCCATATTTAGGATCTGCTACAAGCAAAAACTTAAAATCTCCCAACCAAGCATCAATCTTGGCATCCCACATAGAACGAGTTCCAAATATATGGTCAAGATTCTGCCAAATGCCCCGAAAACGGTAAGTCCCCCTTGCACCATTATGGGTCTGGAGTTGATCTGATAATTCATATAGACCATGCCCCTTTATCGTTTTTATCGACTTATCTCGTTCGGTATCATTAAAATCTCCTGCAATAAGAATTTTCGCAGAAGATGATGTCGACAAAATCGAGTCTACAGATTGTAATAATCTTGTTGCCACATGTATCCGATAAGGTTGCGTCTCTTTTACACCACCAGAACGGCTCGGAGCATGTACAACAAATACATGCAATGTGTCATTTGTTATTGTTTGTCCTTTTACATATAAAATATCACGTGTAGGCTTTTGCCGCTTTTGCGGACTTATACGTATAGGATAATAGGATATAGGCTTAAATGTGAATGGAGAATATAACAATGCCACATCAATACCTCTAATATCAGGCGAGTCGGTCATTATATATTCATACCTTGCTTGCCGCAATATCGACCGCCGGGTAAGATCGAAGAGTACACTATCATTTTCCACCTCTGTCAACGCAACCAAATCTGGTACTTCAAATTTGTTGTCATATTCTCCACATGCTATTATTTCCTGACCTATATGATTCAATTTGGTCCAATATCGATAATGTGTCCAATGTCGATAGCTGTCTGGCAGATATTCCGTATCTTCTTTCAAACTATCATGTCGACAATCAAAAAGATTTTCACAATTTAGTTCGACCACTGTAAAAATCCCCATCAACAAAGCCAATGCAGTGCCCATATTATTTTACGTTCTCTCTAATCTTGGCAAGATACTTTTTCATTCCCTCGGCATCACGATTATCTATTATATCTAGCAAACCTTTTAACTCACTACGTATTTGGCAAACTTGATCATGTGTGTAAGGATTGAAAAGAATTTCTTGAAGTAGATAGTCATCTTCACCCAAAACGCCTTTGGCTATAGCCATATGTCTTTTGAAGGTCGTGCCTGGCGCATCTTGATGCTTCATTACAGCTGCAAAGACGAAAGTACTTACAAAAGGAATACTTAACGAATAAGCAACAGTCTTGTCATGTTCTTCAAAACTATACTCATATATATTCAATCCAAGTCTATTGTACACATCCTTATAGAAGATACGTCCCATATAATCGCCCTCGTTGATAATTATGGCATTTTCTTCCGACAACTGATTCAGATTAGCAAAGGTCGGACCAAACATTGGATGAGTAGACACATAACGCCGATGCACAGATTCGTAAAATTCTTTAAGTCCAGTTTTAACAGAACTAATATCACTGAGTATGCAATCTATCGGCAAATATGGCATAACCTCTTGAAATGCAGGGATAGTGTATTTTACCGTAACAGCATTGATTAGCAATTCGGGAGCAAATTCTTTTATATCCTCAAGTTGCGTAAAACGTTTGCAATTATACGTAAACCGCATACGCTTAGCATCCTTTTCATAAACGGCTACTTCGTGTTCAAAACTTAACAGGTCAATAAAGAAACTCCCCATCTTCCCTGCTCCTAAAATCAGTATCTTCATTGATAAAAGTTCATTAATTATCGGTCAAATCAATGGTTAATTATCTCTACTTGTTGACGTACACTTTCTTCATGTACATGCTCAAAAATTTGTGCAATAAATTCGGGAGACATACCCAACAATGCCCCTTGCGCACCACGTTTATCCAAAATTTCCGAATACCGGTTTGCTTGAAATACTGTCATATTGTGTTCTTTCTTGTATTGCCCTATCTCACGGCAAACGCGCATTCTTTTTGCTAAAAGATTCATCAACTCATTGTCCAATTCGTCTACCTGTTTACGTAATATCGTAATCCCTTCGGTAGTTAAGTGCTCATCTCTCACTATCAATAAACTTAAAATATAATCTAACACTTCGGGGGTAATCTGTTGTTTAGCATCACTCCATGCTTCGTCTGGAGAACAATGACTCTCAACTATTAAACCATCGAACCCCAAGTCCATTGCTTGTTGACATAAGGGGGCTATCAATTCGCGACGACCACCGATATGACTGGGATCACAGATAATAGGCAAATTTGGTATTCGCCTATGCAATTCCATGGGAATCTGCCACATAGGTGAATTTCGATAAATTTTTTTATCAAAACTTGAGAACCCGCGATGTATGGCAGCTAACCGCTTTATACCAGCCTGATTGATACGCTCCATTGCACCTATCCATAATTCCAAATCTGGATTAACCGGATTCTTGACAAAGACGGGAATATCAACACCCTTTAAAGCATCCGCCAAGTCTTGCATAGCAAAAGGATTGGCTGCGGTTCTAGCTCCCACCCATAATATATCAATACCGTATTTCAAGCAAAGCTCAACATGTTCTGGCTTAGCCACCTCGGTTGAAACAAGCATTCCAGTTTCTTGTTTTACGCATTGTAGCCAAGGCAAAGCCTTCTCGCCTTGTCCTTCAAATCCTCCAGGCTTAGTTCGAGGTTTCCATACACCTGCTCGAAAATTATGACATCCTTTAGCTGCCAATTGGCGCGCAGTTTCCATTACCTGTTCCTGACTTTCAGCCGAACACGGTCCTGCAATAACCAAAGGCCTTTCGTTATCACTCGGCAAATTCAGTGGAAGAAGATCTAATTCCATATTATCTTTGTTTTAAGGGTGGCTTTAAAAATCACCACCAAATGTTTATAATTTAAAAATAGCGTTTCCCTATTTTTTCACCTACCAGTTTAAGTTACTGATTCGTTGCAAAGCTTCACTCATTTTTACATCTGGGGCACAAAGCGAAATTCTAATGTAGCGTTGGCCATTACTACCAAATATCATTCCGGGAGTAATAAAGACTCGAGCATCTTTGAGTACTCGCTCCGTAAGTTGTTCTGCATCATGATATTTATCCGGAATTCTTCCCCACAGAAACATTCCCGCCTGCTTATCGTCATAAGAACATCCCAAGACTTGCATAATACGTTCAGCTATATCCCTACGTCGCTGATAAACATCTATATTATATTCTTTGTGCCATTCAGGCGTATTGCTTGTCAGCGCTTCGGCTGCAGCCAATTGTAACCCTCGAAAAGTACCACTATCAATATTACTTTTTATTTTTAATATCCAACTGATAAATTGCTTATTTGACACACACATTCCCACACGCCATCCTGGCATATTAAAACTTTTCGACATCGAATTAAGTTCTATACAACAGTCTTTGGCTCCTTCTACTTGAAGCAATGACAAAGGATGTTCGTTGAGAATAAGCGAATATGGATTATCATTTACTACAACAATACCATGACGCCGCCCAAAATCGACTAACTTACGATAAGTTTCCATGCGGGCGCTTCCACCTGTAGGCATATTAGGATAATTTGTCCAAATCAATTTTACATGCGACAGATCCATTTGTTCTAACTCTGCAAAATTAGGCTGCCATCCATTGTTTGGATCCAAGTTATAATTAATCACTTGAGCCCCAAGTATCTTGCTGAGCGATGTATAGGTTGGATAGCCTGGATTGGGAACCAAAACCTTTTCTCCAGGATTGACGAATGCCAAAGTAATATGCAAAATTCCCTCTTTACTTCCTATAAGAGGTTGTATTTCTGTAGTCGCATCAACACTTACGCCATACCATTTATAATAAAAATCAGCCATTGCCTGCCGCAATTCCAAAATTCCTACCGTAGGCTGATAGCCATGAGCCGTAGGGTCTTTTGCTACAGAGCAAAGCTTACTGATTGTTTGTGGCGATGGGGGTTGATCTGGACTTCCTATTGCAAGACTAATTATATCTTGCCCTTCGGCATTAAGACGTGCCACTTCTTTCAGTTTGCGACTAAAATAGTATTCCTGCACTGTTTCTATACGATTGGCTGGTTTAATGTTGTTCATATTCTCCTATTATCTTTAGTTCTTTAGTGAGGGGTATTATAGCATCTATAGCCTGACGATAACGCGTAAGATTTTCAAATGTCACATCTACATAAAATAGATATTCCCATTCCTGGCCAATAATTGGCAATGACTGAATTTTTGTGAGATTAATGTCATAAAAGGATAGAATGGTAAGCACTTTTGAAAGACTACCCTCTTCGTGAGGCAACGAAAATACAAGACTCGCTTTGTTCGTCTTTTCCAACTGGCGCAAGTAAGCTGACTTATTGGGGTTACACACCACCAAAAATCGGGTGTAGTTATGCTTATTATCCTCAATATGATCTTCCAATACTTTCATACCATACATTCTTGCGGCATCGGCATGGCAGATGGCAGCCAAACCTCGACAATGATTACGACTTATATATTCTGCACTTCCTGCAGTATCCTCTCCTTCAACGGCTTTTAGTTGTGGATGTTTGGACAGAAAATCCCGACACTGCATCAGGGCTACCGGATGTGAATGCACCTCACCTATAGTATTCCAGTCATCTTCCGGAAGACAACAGATAGCATGTTGAATATGAAGGCGGTGTTCACCAACTATAGTGGTTGCTGACGAACGTAATAATTCATAATTATGCAATAACGACCCTGCAATCGTGTTCTCAATAGCCAAAAAGCCAATTACCGTAGGATCAGCCTTAATATTTTCAAATATCTGTTCAAACGTAGAACAACAGATAATCTGCAACTGTTCGTCTTTGAAATACTGATGGGCTGCTATATCATGGAACGATCCAATAACGCCCTGTATCGCAATTCTTTTCATGTGTATTCTATTTATGAAAAATCCCACCTCAATATACTTGAAGCGGGACCTTATCTTTTTTATTATTTCTTTTTACAAATTATACGCAAACTCCCGCTCTACAATTGCTTGTAAAGTAAAAGTAAAAGCTATAAAAGAATGCGTTCATTGCTATCATTTTCTTATATTTTTCGTATTTACACTGCAAAAGTATCACTTTATTATGAACCATGCAAACATTTCATCATTTTTATCTTGCTTTTTATATCAATATCTCTCATCACTATCCCCATAAAGACAGCCTCGATTAGACAATTAGACAATTACAACCCTAAAGGATTATTGTTACGATAGGCCTCTTCTACCTTTTGTTGGATATTTTCAGTAGCTCGAGATGCATAATCACCGCTGACATCAGAAACTCGCTCCGGCTCAATCTCTAAAGCCATTTTGGCATCTGCTTCAGCACCTTCATTATCGCCTTGGTCATATTTCACGGAACCACGTTCACGAAATGCTATGGCCGAAAAGGGATTAGCATCTATTAAACGGTCATAATAACTTAATGCCGCCTCAAGATCATTTTTAGCCTTGGCAACTCGGGCTGCCAACAACAATGCATCCTCATTATCGGCCATCTTCTGCATCAATAATTCAACATCAGCAGTAGCTCCAGCCAAATCACCCATTTTCAGCAATGTTTCTCCCCGCAATAGGTGAGCACCAACAAAATTAGGGTCTAATGAAAGTGCCTTGGTAAGCATTGCCACAGCCAAAACAAAGTTAGACTGCCCTATATAAGACTGTGCCAAGAGATAATGCCCCTCTACACTATTTGGATTTATTTCCAATATTTTATGGCTCACCTGTTGTTCTTCTTCATAATCCTCACGCATATAGGCCACACTGGCCATACGTTGATATATCTTCTCATTGTCCTTTTGGGCTTCTGACAAAAGTAGAAGACATCGATAACACTCTTCCATTTGCCCCAAACGTAGATAAGCCTGCGACAAATAATCCCAACATTCCAAGTCGTCAGAAATTTGAAGCGCATGTTCAAAGCATTTGACTGCATATTCCATATGACCAGTACGAAGCGCCCGCACACCATCATATTTAAAGGCATCGAACTGTTTGGCCGTATTATCTTCACTCTTGACCGTTTCGGCTTCTTTGCCAAGGCCCAATAATGACTTCAAAGAAAACATTTCCAATCAAATTATATTTTAACTATTTACAAAGGTAATATAAATTAGGTTAATATTACAAATAACACAAATATTTTCTATGCTTTATCAGTAGTTAAACAAACCAAAACATGTAATTTTGTCAACATGAAAAAAATTATCGTCTTAATATGCTTCACTTGCATAAGTCTCTCTACATTGGCACAACGTATAGCACGTGGACCACTACATAGTAGCGACAACATGCGCAAAGAATGGCTACTGCCTGGCGACACCTTATATTATATAGGCAAAGCACCATGTATTTATAAAGGGAAACCCCATTTGTTGCCAACAGAAGAAACAGATAGACCGAATCAAGCGGATACAGTATTCAACGGATTGCATAAAGGCATTAATGCCTCTGTCAATCTCAGTGCATTTGCCACCTTTGGCAAGGATACACCTCATCATGGCGGATTTATGCAAAGCATCAATGCGGCCTACCTCACCCCTATCACGCATGATGCAAAGTTATGGGGTGCTGCTGGAATATTTTTCAACAACACCACATGGGGTGGCAATACCTACCATGATATAGGATTATACGGAATGATAGGCTATAAGGTTAATAATAAATTGGAATTGTATGCCTATACCCAACTATCAATAGCCAACAACTACAACGCCCGCCTTTACAACCCTACTATTTTCCCCTATAGATGGCGAGGTTACACCCCTGTTCCTCTCTATACGAACCTCGGGTACGGATACTCACCAGGAGGCAATATCATCGGCTTTGGAGCCAAGTATAATTTCAGCCCATCATTTTATATCCAGATTGATGTACAACATGCTTGGTATAACAACACACCAAGATATTTTTACGATAGCCGCCACAACTACCCTTGTCCCACGCCATAGGTTTCAGACAAAAGACAACCAAGTATTCAGAAGACTTTATCTATGCCGTTTATAAAACATGGGGCGAAAGATGGCTGGAAGCAATTACGAAATGGCCAAGTCAGAGAAAGATAGTTGCAAGAAAGAAGTCGTAACAATCAGTTATCAAAACAAAAAATTAGGGAGACTCTACAATGCTTAATGAAGAACCTCCCTAATATTATTTCAATTGATAGGACTTAATATTCATCCCATGACTTGATATCAATATCTTCCAAATTTAATGTACAGAAAGCATTTATAAAGGCGCTTGCTAATCGGCTATTTGTAATCAATGGTATATTGAGATCTATAGCCGTACGACGAATTTTATATCCGTTGGTAAGTTCATGCTGGGTAAGGTCTTTTGGGATATTCACCACCATATCTATCTTACGTTCATGCATTAGAGTAAGCGCTTGTGGCTCCCTTTTGGCATCCGATGGCCAATATACCATTGTATTGTCTACTCCATTATCTGCCAAATACTTGGAGGTTCCACCAGTTGCATAAAGTTCGTAACCATGTTTTTTTAGCATGCGTGCAGTATCCAACAACTCAGCTTTCTGCTTGGCTCCACCTGTAGAGAGCAATACAGTATGTTTGGGAATACGATGACCTACGCTCAACATAGCCTTTAATAACGCCTGGTTGGTATCATCGCCCAAACATCCCACTTCACCAGTAGAACTCATATCTACTCCCAGAACAGGATCGGCTTTTTGCAAACGATTAAACGAGAACTGGCTGGCTTTTATACCTACATAATCCAAATCAAACAAGTTCTTCTTTGGCTTCTCAACAGGAAGTCCTAACATAACCTTAGTTGCCAATTCTATCAAATTCAGTTTCAACACCTTACTAACGAATGGGAATGAACGCGAAGCTCTCAGATTACATTCTATAACCAAAATATCATTATCGCGCGCCATAAACTGAATATTAAATGGCCCGTTAATATGAAGTGTAGCCGCAATTTCTTTGCTTACTCGCTTGATACGGCGAACAGTTTCTACATATAATTTCTGTGGGGGGAATTGGATAGTAGCGTCACCAGAATGAACCCCTGCGAACTCAATATGTTCACTAATGGCGTAAGCTAAAATTTCACCATTCTTGGCTACGGCGTCCATTTCTATTTCTTTGGCATTCTCAATAAATTTGGATACCACAACAGGGTGATCTTCGCTCACATTAGCTGCCAGTTGCAAGAATTTTTTTAGTTCTTCCTCATTAGAACATACATTCATTGCTGCACCAGAAAGTACATAAGACGGACGCACTAACACAGGGAAGCCTACCCTATCTACAAATTTACCAATGTCCTCCATACTGGTCAGAGCACTCCATTCTGGTTGATTAATTCCCCGTTGCGTAAGCAATGCCGAGAATTTTGCTCTATCTTCTGCATTATCTATATCTTTTGCAGAAGTTCCAAGAATTGGAACATTTTCAGCATCAAGCCAAATGGCAAGATTGTTAGGAATTTGTCCACCGGTAGATACTACAACACCATGAGGATTTTCCATTTCAACTATATCCAATACTCTTTCAAATGTAAGTTCATCAAAATATAGCCGGTCACACATATCATAATCAGTAGATACTGTTTCTGGATTATAATTGATCATGATTGAGCGATATCCTTCACGCCGTATGGTATTCAACGCCTGAACTCCACACCAGTCAAACTCTACAGAGCTACCTATACGATAAGCACCCGAACCGAGTACTATCACTGAGCGCTTATCATTTACGAACTGAATGTCTGATGCAACACCCGCATAGGTAACATACAGATAGTTAGTCTGTGCGGGATATTCAGCAGCCAATGTATCTATTTGCTTGACTACCGGCAATATGCCATAGTTCTTCCGCAAGCTACGAACTACCATCATGGCTTTGTGCATATTACCAATTTCATTTTCAAGCCCAATAGCCCTGGCAATCTGAAAATCTGTAAATCCATATACTTTGGCCGTCCGCAACAATTCTTTACTCAATGTATTGACATTAACCGATTTTAGTTTTTCGTCAATATCAATAATATGTTTTAGTTTTTGCAAGAACCATTTATCAATCTTTGTCAAATCATGTATTTGGTCTACAGTATATCCTTTATGCATAGCTTTGGATATAACAAATACACGTTTGTCAGTAGGTTCTCTTAAAGCAGCATCAATATTCGGTATTTCAAGTTCCTTATTTTCTACAAATCCATGCATTCCCTGGCCAATCATGCGCAACCCTTTTTGTATGGCTTCTTCAAAATTGCGACCTATAGCCATTACTTCACCTACAGACTTCATGCTCGATCCGAGTTCCTTGTCAACTCCTCTGAATTTAGACAAATCCCAGCGAGGTATCTTGCAAACAACATAATCAAGAGCTGGCTCAAAAAAGGCACTCGTAGTCTTTGTAACCGAATTCTTAAGTTCAAAAAGACCATAACCCATTCCTAATTTGGCTGCCACAAATGCCAAGGGATAACCTGTAGCCTTAGATGCCAAAGCCGAAGAACGGCTCAAACGAGCATTTACTTCTATTACGCGATAGTCCTCACTTACCGGGTCAAAAGCATACTGTACATTACATTCGCCTACTATTCCTATATGACGGATAATCTTAATAGACAGCGCACGCAATTTATGATATTCACTATTGGTAAGAGTTTGAGATGGTGCAATAACTATCGATTCGCCCGTATGTATTCCCAATGGGTCAAAATTTTCCATATTACATACGGTTATACAATTGTCATAACGGTCGCGCACTACCTCATATTCTATTTCCTTCCAACCCTTCAAACTCTTTTCAACAAGCACTTGGGGTGAAAAAGAGAACGCTTTTTCAGAAAGTTTGTTCAACTCTTCTTCATTGTTGGCAAACCCGCTACCCAGGCCGCCCAATGCATAAGCGGCACGTATAATTACTGGATACCCTAAAGCTGCTGCAGCATTCTTTACTTGCTCAACATTCTCACAGGCTTCACTACTGATGGTCTTGACATTAATCTCATTGAGCTTTTCAACGAACAATTCTCGGTCTTCAGTATCCATAATTGCCTGAACGGGCGTACCCAACACCTTTACATCATATTTTTTTAAGACTCCGCTTTGGAACAATTCAACACCACAATTCAATGCCGTCTGTCCACCAAAACTGAGCAAGATACCATCAGGACGTTCTTTTTCTATAACCCTTTCTACGAAATAGGGTTGTACTGGAAGAAAATATATTTGGTCAGCTACGCCTTCCGAAGTTTGTACGGTTGCAATATTAGGGTTAATAAGAACCGTTTTTACTCCTTCTTCACGCAATGCTTTTAGTGCTTGCGACCCCGAATAGTCAAACTCTCCAGCTTCACCAATTTTCAATGCGCCCGAACCAAGCAGCAAAACTTTTTTTATACTTTCATCTTTCATGATGTCTACTTTACTTAATTAATGTGTCAACAAATTTATCAAACATAAACTCTGTATCAACAGGACCAGAGCATGCTTCTGGATGAAACTGGCTACTAAACCAAGGATTTGTCTTATGACGAATACCTTCATTTGAGCCATCATTCATATTGACAAACAACTCCTCCCAATCTTTGCCCAACGTTTCGGCTTTGACGGCATAACCATGATTTTGACTTGTGATATAACATTGAGTTGTATTCACCATACATACAGGCTGATTATGTGAACGATGTCCGTATTTGAGTTTATAGATAGAAGCTCCGGCAGCCTTACCCAGCAATTGGTTGCCCATACAAATACCACAGATAGGCTTACGCGAAATATTCATCTGTTTTTGGATAATCTTAACAGCATCTTCACACGTATCGGGATCCCCAGGCCCATTTGCCAAGAACAGACCATCAAATTCTATATCTGTATAATCATAATTCCATGGAACACGAACTACCTCTATGCCACGATTGACAAGACATCTGATAATATTGGCTTTGACGCCACAATCTACCAAGACAACTTTTTTTCCTGCACCTTCGTTATACCTAATTATCTCCTTGCAGCTTACGAGGTCTACAAAATTTACGCCTTCATAATTGGCTTCAGGAATATTGTCCGGTTCGTCATCAAAAACAATTTTTCCCATC
The DNA here is from genome assembly GCA_963639385.1 of Oscillospiraceae bacterium. Taxonomy (GTDB): domain Bacteria; phylum Bacteroidota; class Bacteroidia; order Bacteroidales; family Bacteroidaceae; genus Prevotella. The sequence continues at coordinate 1,163 of CAVHVH010000068.1, read as the reverse complement.
ATAACACCCGATTCTCGAAGCACTTTGGTCAATTCACGTGTATCAACACCAGTTACGCC
>CAVHVH010000068.1:0-1094 GCA_963639385.1 Oscillospiraceae bacterium | reverse complement strand
CACCCAAGCTCTCTACCGCATTCCAATGAGAATATTGCTCACTATAATCAGCCACGATAATAGCCGATGCATGTATCCTATCACTTTCCATAAATGTTGGAAGTCCATTCGGTTCAAAACTGAATGGCGGAACACCATAGTTACCTACAAGGGGGTATGTGAGAACCATTAACTGGCCGGCATACGATGGGTCTGTAAGACTTTCGGGATACCCCATCATAGCTGTGTTAAAAACAACTTCACCAGCTACTGCCATTTCGTAGCCGAATGATTGGCCATGAAATTTTGAACCGTCTGATAAGGTTAAAGTTACATTTCTCATTATTATCAGTTTATCATTCTTGTTTATATATATTGTCGATGTAGTTTATAAATGCCTGATTACAGAGTCTTGTTCCTCCTGGAGTAGGATATTTTCCAGTAAAATACCAATTCCCCTTGTAACCAGGTATGGCTTGACTTAATCCGTCTATTGACTGGAATACTATTTCAATGGGAGTTGTTACACCTTCTGGGCGTAACATCTCCACTATCTTATGATTGATTTCTGTAATATCAAAAGGTTTGTATAGATCCCTTACGCAGTTTCTCATTTCACATTTTGACTTAGTCATTTCTGCTTTACAGTTATGATAGGTGTCTAAAACCAACTGCTGCATTCCATGGTCTTTTATCAATTCCATGGTAGCCCTAAAGGCACAAAATTCTTCTAGACGAGCCATATCAATACCATAATAATCTGGATATCTTATTTGTGGAGCACTGCTTACCAGTACCATCTTTTTAGGATGCAAACGGTCAAGTATACGTATAATACTTTCTTTAAGCGTTGTTCCTCTTACTATACTGTCGTCTATTATAACTAGATTGTCTTTCCCTGGTTCTATACTTCCATAAGTAATGTCATAAACATGTGAAGCCAAATCATTACGCGAATTTCCTTCTGTTATAAATGTGCGTAGCTTTATATCTTTCCAGGCCACTTTCTCCATTCGCACTGTTTCTGAGAATATCTGCTCTAATTCTTCGCGAGATGGAACTTTCCCCAATGCTTGGATTGCTGTAATTTTCTTTTCATGTACATAGTTCTTAAA
>CAVHVH010000067.1:840-12705 GCA_963639385.1 Oscillospiraceae bacterium | reverse complement strand
GCCTAAGTCTTTGGCTATGCGTATCCGTTCCAGATTCATGCCTCCAAGTGCATAAACTTTCTTGTCTACCAGGCCAGCTTTGGCTGCCTCTTCTAGTTGCAGCATATTGAAATTTGATTTTTCGTCAGGAAATTCTATGCAGTCGAAAATATTTTTAAGGAATACGTAGTTACTGTTCTTTTTTATTTGCCGCAACATACCAAGGTCTGTACAAGTACGCCCAACAAGGCCCTTGATTCCCTTTGGGGTATTTTCGTCTGGCATATCAAGATGTATACCGCCCAAACGATACTCATTATTCAAATAATAATGTTCGTGAACGGTTATTGCTTTATAATATTCTTTAGGAAGTAATGTGAGCAGACGCTCAGAATAAATAGGAGACGATCCTGGTTTGAAAAGGTGCAAATTATCCATACCCTCGTCGAAGAGGCTGGCTAGTATCTTGTCTTCTTCCACAAAAAAAGTGGACTTGGTCATTATAACTAGTTTCATTTGCGTTCGTTTTTATAATGCAAATGTATGAAAAAACCATTAAACCTGCAATTATAATCAAATAAAAAAATTAACTTTGCATAAAAATACAGGTATAGGTTTATAGTGATGAAAGTTGATGCAGAGATACTGGGCGAAATACATCGTCCGATGTATATTCTTGAAGAAAAGAAGCTTCGCCGCAATTTATCATTGATACATCGGGTTGCAGAAGAGGCTGACGTTGACATAATATTGGCATTCAAGGCCTATGCACTATGGAAGACTTTTCCAATATTCCGCGAGTACATATCTTCTACCACAGCCAGTTCTTTAGGCGAAGCCTTATTGGCGTTTCGCGAATTTGGCGCGCGTGCCCATACTTATTCACCGGCCTATACCGATTACGAAATTGACGAAATTTCAGAATGTTCAAGTCATCTTACTTTCAACTCCCTCTCTCAATATACCCGTTACCATAGTCGTGTAAAAAAGGTTAACCCTGCTATAAAATTAGGTCTTCGGGTTAATCCTGAATATTCAGAAGTAGGTACGGCTCTTTACAACCCATGTAGCCCTGGCACCCGTTTTGGAGTGATTGACGAAGATTTGCCCGAAAGACTACCATCAGACATTAGTGGATTTCACTGCCATTGTCATTGCGAGAGCGGAGCAGATGTCTTTGAACGTACCTTGGCACATATTGAAGAAAAATTTGCGAAATGGTTTCCACAGATAGAATGGATTAATTTCGGCGGTGGCCATCTTATAACACGGGCCGACTATGACATAGAGCGGCTCATACACTTACTTCAAGACATCCATGAGCGTTATCCCCATCTTCATATTATTCTCGAGCCTGGAAGCGCCTTTGCCTGGCAGACAGGACCATTGGTTGCCCAAGTAGTAGATATTGTAGAAAACAAGGGTATACGCACAGCCATTGCCAACGTGAGTTTTACGTGTCATATGCCCGACTGCCTGGAAATGCCCTACCAACCTACTATTCGCAAAGCCAAATCGTTACCCATGGATACAGTCACCAAAATTCCTCATATTTATCGTATAGGAGGCAACAGTTGCTTGTCTGGCGACTTTATGGGTATGTGGCAGTTTGACCACGAACTGCAAGTGGGCGAAAATATTATTTTTGAAGATATGCTCCATTATACTACAGTAAAAACTTGTATGTTTAATGGAATTAGCCACCCATCGATAGCTATTCTACACATGAATAATGAATTGGAGATATTGCGCCAATTCACATATGAAGATTATAAAAATAGAATGGACTGATGCCTACCCTACAATTGTATTACAAAGTTAATTCGGTGCATCTTATCTTTGAGACAAAGCTATTTCTTTCCATAAGGTTGCGGGAGTGTGAAGCATATTAATAAACTCTCGGGCTGCATTTTTTGTATAACCATTTTTAAGGGTATGAACACATCCCTCCATTACTGCTTCTGGCAAATCTATGGGAATTGCTTTTACGCCCTTCTCTCCTATCACTGCAGAAGCAGCAAGAATAGTTACATAGTTTGTTTGTTTTACGAGTTTAAACAATAAGTTCACATTATTTATTTCTGCCTTTACTCTAAAGTCAATATTGCTTCCCTCGATAACCTTCTCAAAGGCATTGCGGGCCTGTAAACCTATGGCCGGAAGAGCCAATCCATATTTCTTCAGTTCGTCTAATGTTACTTTAGACTTCTTGGCTAACGGATGGATATCGTTGGTAATAGCAGAAATACTGGTATGAAACAAGCTCTCGCTATTGATGGAACTATCTGTTTTTGTTGGTTTGAATGCCAGCACCAAATCAAGATCGTGATGGCGTAGCTTCTCCATGAGTTCTACCATTGAGGCATAGCACACATTGAGTTTTACATTGGGATATTTCTTTAGGAATTCGGCCATTGTTTCGGCCATAATATTGCTAAACGAGAAGGTGACACCAACATTAAGCTCGCCCGTCAGCATATGTTTGAGTTCCTGTATCAGCGTGAGACAGTTTTCTGCAGCGTTTACACTTTCGCGTGCATGCGGAATAAGCAATGCCCCCGTTTCGGTCAGCTGTACCTCATGGCTATTACGAATAAATAAAGGCTGGTCCAACTCTCGTTCCAAGTTGAGAATTTGCTGTGACAGAGAGCTTTGAGTAATAAACAATTCTTTCGCAGCCGAAGAGAAATTCAACGTTTCAGAAAGTTTGAGAAAGTATTTTAACTGTCTTAATTCCATCTTTATTAGAGAGTATAAATATCCACAATATATTTACATTATCAAAGTAGTTCTTTAAGGATCGACTATTTTAAAGCCATCACAAACTACTTGACAGTAATATGAAAGCATCCTTGTTTAACTTCATATTTTATCCAGCACCGTTGGTTTTCACGCATATCGCGCAACACTTCACTAAGCACCCATTTCAAAGTATCATTACGCACCACTCGGCGATGCTCACCCGGTGCTTCTACCGTCTTATATCGGTTATAGGCAATATCAAAAGTAGTGCCATACATATGACAACTGTTAGAGGTAGCATTAGCGTTATGGGTCTGCAGACGAGCAACATCGCTTTTGCTGCGCAACACGCTGGTAACAATCAACTTGTGCAGAGGAATTCCCTTGGTCTGCAAGCTATCAAAGAATGCATGGCCAATGTCTTGCAGCAAAATAGAAGCATTGGGCACGAGATAAGGAATACTATTTCGCAACCGGTCGGTATAGAAATAAGGATTAGAGCCTATGTAGACCAACTCGTTTTTACGTTGCTCTGCTTCGTGGCTATCGGTTACAGGAGAAACACCATGCTTTTGTGCAGAAAGCAATTGAACATCGTTTTGGTCTGGAAAAGTATTGCCGAAATGAGGCACGCTGAGTATACGATTACAAACAGGACTTCCATCGGCATTAAAAAAACGTGAATGTTGACTGCGATTGGTGGTGCTTCCGGTATTGGCGGCTTGAGCTGATATAGAATCGGTTGCCATAGGCGCCATAGTAGTATCGCACAGCACTACGGCATTAGATGCCGGTTTTATCGTATTTTCAGCAATAGTAGGGAACAAACATCTCACCATACCCAGCAATATTACCACAATACAAAAAAACTGGATATATCTTTTTTTACTTATGTTCATCAAAACTATGTTTTTATGCGGCAAAGTTAGTAAAAAAACGACACTTTATAACTAACTGTCGTAAGATTTTTGTAAATTTGCAGCTATAATTTAAGGTGGTATCAATTGATAGAGAAACATATTATATTAGAAGATATCGACCCACTCATATTCTATGGAGTAAACAATGGTCATTTGCAAGTACTCAAATCATTGTTTCCCAAACTGCGTGTGGTGGCTCGTGACAATGTTATGCGATTACTTGGCGATGAAGAAGAAATGGCCAAAGCCGAGGAAAATATCGAAACCATACGGAAGCATGTTCTTAAATACAACAGTCTTACCGATGAAGACATACTAGACATTGTCAAAGGAAAGGGCACCAAGGCTGATGCGGTGAAGAATGTAGTAGTATATTCACTTTCAGGCCGCCCCATCAAGGGAAGGTCAGAAAATCAACAACGCTTAATTGACGCATTTGACAAAAACGATATGGTTTTTGCAGTAGGTCCGGCGGGTACAGGAAAAACTTATCTTAGCATTGCACTTGCCGTTAAAGCAATGAAAGAGAAAAATGCAAAAAAAATAATTTTGTCGCGCCCCGCTGTAGAAGCCGGTGAAAAATTAGGATTTCTCCCCGGCGACATGAAAGACAAAATAGACCCATACCTACAACCGCTATACGATGCTCTGGAAGATATGATTCCACCAGCCAAACTAGAAGAGATGATGGCCAAACATGTTATACAGATAGCTCCACTAGCATTTATGAGAGGCCGTACTCTTAGTGATGCTGTGGTAATTCTAGATGAGGCTCAGAATACTACTTCTGCCCAGATACGTATGTTTCTTACCCGTATGGGGTGGAATACCAAAATGATAATCACTGGCGATATGACCCAAATAGACTTACCTCACGAACAGAAAAGCGGATTAAAAGAAGCCCTGCAGTTGCTCGGAGGAATTGAAGGTATATCGGTAGTGGAATTCGATAAGAAAGATATTGTTCGCCATAAACTGGTAACTCGTATTGTCAATGCTTATGAAGCCTATGACAAAGCATCAAGACATGAAAAAAGTACGGAAATCAACGACAAAACTCAATAAAGATGAAAGCGCTAACGAAAACAGATTTCAAGTTTGAAGGACAACAGAGTGTGTATCATGGTAAGGTAAGAGATGTTTACAACATCAACAATGACCTAATGGTGATGGTGGCCACAGACCGCATTTCTGCATTTGACGTAATTTTACCCAAAGGAATACCCTTTAAGGGGCAAGTATTGAACCAAATAGCAGGCAAATTTCTAGATTTAACCCAAGATATCTGTCCAAACTGGAAGTTAGCCACCCCAGACCCTATGGTCACTGTAGGACTAAAATGCGAGGGATTTCGTGTAGAAATGATTATCCGTGGCATCTTGACAGGATCGGCTTGGCGTGAATACAAGAACGGTTGTCGTGAGATATGCGGTGTAAAACTACCTGAAGGTATGAAGGAAAACCAGCGTTTCCCTGAGCCTATAATCACCCCAACAACAAAAGCAGACGAAGGGCATGATATGAATATTTCAAAAGAAGAAATTATCAAGCGGGGAATCGTTTCAGCCGAAGACTATACCGTAATGGAGGAATATACTCGGAAGCTCTTTGCCCGTGGACAAGAAATTGCTGCAAAACATGGATTAATATTGGTGGATACCAAATATGAATTTGGAAAGCGCGACGGGAAAGTTTATCTCATTGACGAGATACATACACCTGACTCTAGCCGATATTTCTACGCCGACGGATACGAAGAGCGTTTTGTCAAAGGAGAGCCCCAGCGCCAGTTATCAAAAGAGTTTGTACGTCAGTGGTTGATAGAGCACAACTTTATGAACGAACCCGGACAAACTATGCCAGAAATTACAGATGAATATGCCGAAACTATCAGCGAACGGTATATAGAACTTTACGAACATATTACTGGTGAAAAATTTGACAAGACCGCCGAAGAAGGAGACATTGCCGCCCGTATAGAGAAAAATGTGAGCAATTATCTCGCACATCGCAAATAATAAAAAATATGTACGCACAAGAGAAGGTAAAGCCTTATGCTGGCAAAGCCGAAAAGGGAAAGATGGTAAAACGCATGTTTGACGCCATCTCACCTACTTACGACAAGTTAAACCTGCTTATGTCGTGCGGAATAGACCGCTATTGGCGTAACTGTCTGATAAAAAGTCTATCTCCATATAAGCCACAACATATATTAGATGTCGCAACAGGAACAGGTGATTTGGCCATTCTTGCCGCAAAAAGGCTGAAACCTGAACTTGTAACAGGCGTTGATTTCTCGGAAGGTATGATGGAAATAGGCCGATCAAAAGCTACCCAAGAAATGGTTGCAGAGACGGTTAATTTTGTCAATGAGGACTGTATGAATATGTCGTTTGCAAACGAGACATTCGATGCAGTGACAGCAGCATTTGGAATTCGCAACTTTCAAAGTTTGGACAAAGGTTTGAGCGAGATGTGTCGCGTTTTGAAAAAAGGCGGAATACTGAGCGTAATAGAACTCACTACTCCCCAGCGTTTTCCTATGAAACAACTGTTTGCCATCTACTCAAATACCATTCTTCAATTGTATGGAAGGCTGATAAGTCACGATATCAAGGCATATCAATACCTTACCCGGAGTATAGAAGCATTCCCTCAGGGAGAGCAGATGGTAGGAATACTCAAGAACGCCGGATTTAAAGAAGCTTCGTTCAAACGGCTTACTTTTGGTATTTGCACATTATATCTTGCAATCAAATAACAAATAGAGTTATGGATAAATATGGACTGATAGGCTATCCATTAGGACATTCGTTCTCAATAGGATACTTTAATGAAAAATTCCAAAACGAGGGTATTGATGCTGTGTATGAGAATTATGAAATTCCCGATATTTCCACATTGCCTGAAATTCTCGACTCTAATCCAGAATTGAAAGGACTCAATGTTACCAGCCCGTACAAAGAGGATGTAATTAAATATTTGGACTCCATTAGTCCAGAAGCTAATGCCATAGGAGCCGTCAATGTAATAAGAGTTGTACACAAAGATCGCAAAACCACCCTTAAAGGATTTAATAGTGATGTGATAGGGTTTACCAAGAGTATTGAGCCCATGTTGGAACCGTGTCACAAGAAAGCATTGATATTAGGTACAGGCGGAGCTTCCAAAGCCGTCAATTTCGGACTGAAATCATTAGGACTGGAAACGCTATTTGTAAGTCGTAGCAAGAAAGAAGGAACTATTTGCTATGAAGAAGTTACAGCCAATGTAATAAAAGAATACAATGTAATAGTAAATTGTACTCCTATAGGAATGTATCCTCATGCCGACGAATGTCCCAACATTCCTTATTATGCCATGGACATTCATACCCTACTCTATGATCTTATTTACAACCCCGATGAAACCCTTTTCTTAAAGAACGGGAAAAAATATGGAGCAACCATTACCAATGGATTGGAAATGCTTCTCTTGCAGGCATTCTCTTCATGGGAGTTTTGGAATGGTAAGGAACAACTATAATAACATATAACAACAAGACAGACAATGAGTGACAATAGGTATATGATGCGTGGCGTAAGCGCAGCAAAAGAAGATGTACACAATGCCATAAAGAATATAGACAAAGGTATATTTCCAAAGGCCTTTTGCAAAATCATTCCAGATATTCTAGGAGGAGATCCTGATTATTGCAACATCATGCATGCCGATGGAGCCGGCACCAAATCGTCGTTGGCCTATATGTATTGGAAAGAAACCGGCGACATTAATGTTTGGAAAGGTATTGCACAAGATGCCATAGTAATGAACACAGATGATTTACTATGCGTAGGAGCGGTAGACAATATATTGGTATCGAGCACAATAGGACGCAACAAGATGTTGGTGCCAGGCGAGGTAATCTCGGCTATTATCAACGGTACTGATGAGTTGCTGGCAGAAATGCGCGAAATGGGCATCGGCATATACCCTACTGGAGGTGAGACGGCAGATGTAGGCGATTTGGTACGCACCATCATTGTTGACTCGACTGTAACTTGTAGAATGAAGCGTTCTGACGTGATTGACAATGCCAATATAACGCCTGGCGATGTGATTGTGGGCTTGAGTTCTACAGGACAAGCTACTTACGAGAAATGTTATAATGGCGGTATGGGAAGCAATGGATTGACTAGTGCGCGTCATGATGTTTTTGCCAAATATCTATCCAAAAAATATCCAGAAAGTTTTGACCACGCAGTTCCTGATGAGCTAGTATATAGTGGCAAATATTCTCTTACCGACAAGATTGATGGTGTGTCCGTTGATGCTGGAAAACTAGTACTGTCGCCTACGCGAACCTATGCACCAGTAATCAAGAAAATTCTTGACGAATATAGACACGACATACATGGAATGGTACACTGTACTGGCGGTGCACAAACCAAAGTATTGCACTTTGTCAATGACAATTGCCGTGTGGTTAAGGATAATATGTTCGATGTGCCCCCATTGTTCAAGGCTATCCATGATTGCTCTGGTACCGATTGGAAAGAAATGTACCAAGTATTCAACATGGGGCATCGTATGGAAATATACGTATCTAGCGAAATTGCAGAAAAAATTATTTCCATCAGTAAAAATTTCAACATAGATGCCCAAATAATCGGCCATATAGAAGAGGGAAAAAAGAGCCTTACTATTCATTCTGAGTTCGGAACATTCAATTATTGATATATGGTAGAGAACAACAATATATTATCTAAACTCGAAGGGTTAGAAAGCCGACACGAGGAGGTTTCTACACTGATTACCGACCCCAGTGTAATTGCAGACCAAGACAGATATGTCAAGCTGACCAAAGAATATAAAGACTTGGGTGACATTATGGATGCACGCAAGAGATATATCTCTTGTCTCAACGCAATAAAAGAAGCTAAAGATATCTTGGCCAATGAGGCAGACCCCGACATGAAAGAAATGGCCCGCGAAGAACTGGCAGAAAATGAAGCCATGCAACCTAAACTGGAAGAAGAAATCAAGATAGCTCTTGTGCCTAAAGACCCAGAAGATGCAAAGAATGTACAAATGGAAATTAGAGCTGGAACAGGTGGCGACGAGGCGGCCCTCTTTGCTGGCGACTTGTTTCAGATGTACAAAAAATATTGCGATTCAAAGGGCTTTTCTCTTTCTGTGACCAGTGCATCAGAAGGTGCTGTGGGTGGATTCAAAGAGATAGATTTTGCCATAAGCGGCGCCGATGTGTATGGCACATTGAAATATGAATCGGGAGTGCACCGCGTACAGAGAGTTCCTGCAACTGAAACCCAAGGGCGTATGCATACCAGCGCAGCTACAGTAGCTGTATTGCCCGAAGCCGATAAGTTTGAAGTAACAATTAACGAAGGCGAAATAAAATGGGATACTTTCCGTTCGAGCGGAGCAGGAGGACAGAATGTGAACAAGGTTGAGTCTGGTGTTCGTTTGCGCTACATGTGGAAGAATCCAAACACGGGAGAAACAGAGGAAATTCTGATAGAATGTACTGAAACCCGCGACCAACCGAAGAACAAGGAACGTGCACTAGCCCGTTTACGAACATTCATCTACGATAAGGAACATCAGAAATATGTAGATGATATTGCAAACCGACGTAAATCATTGGTTTCTACTGGAGACCGAAGCGCAAAAATACGCACATACAATTTCCCGCAGGGACGTGTTACTGACCACCGCATAGGCTATACCACCCATGACTTGCAAGGTTTTTTAAACGGAGACATCCAAGACATGATAGATGCGCTCACCGTTGCAGAAAATGCAGAACGACTGAAAGAAAGCGAACTTTAATTTATATGACATTATGAACAGACAAGAACTGATAAGAGAAATTTTTAAGAAGAAATCGTTTCTCTGTGTTGGACTTGATACCGATTTGAAGAAAGTGCCTTCTCACATATTGAAAGAAGAAGACCCCATTTTCGCATTCAACAAAGCTATTATTGATGCCACGGCAGACTATTGCGTGGCCTACAAACCCAATTTGGCATTCTATGAGGCTTTTGGAGTAAAAGGACTCATGGCTTTTGAGAAAACCGCAAACTATCTGAAAAAAGAATATCCAAATCATTTTATCCTTGCCGATGCCAAAAGAGGTGATATTGGAAATACCTCGGCTATGTATGCGCGCACATTCTTTGAAGAGTACGATATTGATGCACTTACCGTAGCCCCCTACATGGGTGAAGATAGCGTAAAGCCTTTTTTGGAATATGAGGGTAAATGGGTCGTACTCTTGGCTTTGACATCTAATAAAGGTTCGTTAGATTTCCAAATGACCGAAGATAAACAAGGAGAACGCCTCTTTGAGAAAGTGCTAAAGAAAAGTCAAGAATGGGGTAACCAAAATAACATGATGTATGTAGTAGGTGCCACCCAGGGCGAAATGTTCAAGGATGTAAGAAAATATGCTCCAAATCATTTTCTATTGGTACCTGGTGTCGGAGCTCAAGGCGGCAGTTTGCAAGAAGTGTGCAAATATGGAATGATAGCCGACTGTGGATTACTTGTAAATTCATCGCGTGGCATCATATACGCTTCTTCAGGCGAAGATTTTGCAGAGAAAGCAGCCGAAAAAGCTCGGATACTGCAAAAGGAAATGGCTGTTGAATTAAATAAAATCGGACAACCATAAATTCCTCAATAAATATACTGGCGACATGTGTCAGAAACATATAGAACAACACTTTTGAACGACAGTAAAATTATAAGCGATCCGGTCTTCGGATTTATAAAAGTTCCACGAGGGTTGCTGCTTGACATTGTGCAGCACCCTCTGTTTCAACGCCTAACCCGTATCAAACAGTTGGGATTAACCAATGTGGTATATCCCGGAGCCCAACACACACGATTCCAACACTCTTTGGGTGCCTTTCATCTTACTAGCGAGGCTATACTTTCGTTAACACAAAAGGGCGTATTTATTTTTGAAAGTGAAGCCGAAGCAGCGCAAGCCGCCATATTGATGCACGATATCGGCCATGGTCCCTTCTCTCATGTTTTGGAAAACACAATTATCAACGGCATTTCTCATGAAGAAATATCGTTATTGATGATGAACGAGATAAACCGCGACTTAGGCGGTAATCTTGCATTAGCCATAAAAATCTTCAAGGACGAATATCCGAAGCGTTTTTTACACCAATTGATTAGTAGCCAGCTCGACATGGACCGGCTCGACTATCTTAGACGTGACAGTTTCTTTACAGGGGTTACAGAAGGAAATATAGGTTCGGCACGCATTATCAAAATGCTTAATGTGGTAGACGACAATTTGGTAGTCGATTCCAAAGGAATCTATTCCATTGAAAACTACCTCACTTCCCGACGTCTAATGTATTGGCAAGTATATCTGCATAAGACTACTGTTGGGTATGAAAAACTTCTGATAAATCTACTTTCGCGAGCAAAATATTTGGCTGAGCAAGGTGAAACTATTTTTGCGACTCCCGCCTTACACTTTTTCCTCTATAACAAGGTAAGTAAAGATATATTTCTGACGTCTAACGAGCCATTACAGCAATATAAAATGCTGGACGACAGTGACATTTGGGCAAGTGTCAAGGCATGGGTAACACACAAGGACCCCATTCTTTCGCTATTGGCACGCAATCTTGTTGAACGCAAAATATACAAGGTAGAAGTGCGCAATACAGCTGTAGACAAAGAGGAAATAGAAGAAATAAGGAAAAAGATAGCTTTGCGCTATGGATTATCGTATGAAGACACTGCATATTTGGTGAATGTATCAACCATACGCAAGGACATGTATGACATTCACGAAGACCACATTTCTATACTATACAAAGACGGAACGGTAAAAGATATTACAGAAGCCTCTGAAATACTCAACATATCACTGTTGTCAAAAAAAATTTGCAAATATTATCTTTGTTATCAGCGTTTTTAAATTATATTTACTATATTTGCAAAAATAATTTAGAGACAAATATTATATGGAATTTACCGCAAAACAGATAGCGCAATTTGTACAAGGTGTAGTAGAAGGAGATGAGAATGCTTCTGTCAACACCTTTTCAAAAATAGAAGGAGGTGTGCCCGGTGCCATTTCTTTCCTTGCCAATCCTAAATATACACATTTCCTTTATGAAACCAAGTCGTCAGTAGTACTTGTAGACAAGACAATTCAACTGGATAAGAAAGTGGCGACAACCCTTATCAG
>CAVHVH010000067.1:0-830 GCA_963639385.1 Oscillospiraceae bacterium | reverse complement strand
GAGTTGACAACGCCCGCGATTGTGTAGCCAAGTTACTTCAACTTTATGAGAGTATGAAGCCCAAGAAACAGGGCATAGATAAGAATGCTTTCATTTCTGAATCTGCAACTATCGGTGAAAATGTGTATATTGGACCTTTTGCATATATAGGCGATAATGTTGTAGTAGGCGATGGTTGCCAAATTTATCCCAATGCTACTATTTGTGACAATGTAAAAATGGGCAATGATTGCATTTTGTACCCCAACACTACCATTTATCACGACTGTCTTCTTGGAAACAACGTAATCCTTCATGCGGGAAGTGTAGTTGGAGCCGATGGATTTGGATTCGCTCCAAATGCAGAAATCAATGGTTATGACAAGATACCTCAAATAGGAAATGTGATTATAGAAGACAACGTTGAGATAGGTGCTAACACTTGTATAGACCGGTCTACTATGGGAAGCACATTCATAAGGAAGGGCGTAAAATTAGACAACCTTGTCCAAATAGCCCACAATACCGATATAGGCGAAAACACCGTGATGAGTGCACAAGTAGGCATAGCCGGCTCTACCAAGGTAGGCCAATGGTGTATGTTTGGTGGCCAAGTAGGAATAGCTGGGCATATCACTATCGGCAACAAGGTATTCCTTGGCGCCCAGTCAGGAGTCCCCGGAAGTCTCAAAGACGACCAAGTTCTCATTGGAACCCCGCCTATGGATCAGAGATCATATTTTAAGTCACAGGCCATATTCCGCAGATTGCCCGAAATATACAAGAAATTAAACGAACTGCAGAAAGAGGTAGAAGAACTTAAAAAACAAAATTAATTTTAGCTTTATATA
>CAVHVH010000066.1:0-12741 GCA_963639385.1 Oscillospiraceae bacterium | reverse complement strand
GATATAGATCAATTGCGCAACAAGGCTAAACGTGTGGCCAAAACAGTTTTGGGTACCGACCCGTATATGAAAAAATAATGAAGTTAGGTAGGATAATCGCCTTAAACAAGATAGCCGATCCCCGCGGAAACCTCTCGGTGGCCGAGCAGTTAAAGGATGTGCCTTTCAAGGTGAGTCGTGTATATTGGACTTACGATATACCGGCGGGGAGTCATCGCGGAGGTCATGCCCACCGCCATTGCCGTGAGTTTATAGTAGCCGTAAATGGTTCGTTCTGTGTTACTCTTGACGATGGATTTCAACGCGAGACCTATCAGCTAAATCGTCCTTATACAGGGCTACTGGTTGACACAGGTATATGGCGTACCCTTGATGATTTTTCTGCCGGTGCAGTATGCCTGGTTTTGGCAGAAGACCCTTATGATGAGACCGATTATATCTACGATTACGAAGAATTCATACAGAACCGTAAGGGATGATAGAGGTAAAGAGATATACAGCTGCTGACCGGAAAAGTTGGGACGATTATGTGCGCAGAGCACGTAATGCCACTTTTCTCTTTGAACGCAACTATATGGAATATCATGCTGATCGTTTTGACGATTATTCGCTGATGTTCTATCGCCAAGGTCGGCTCTGCGCATTGCTTCCGGCTCATCGTTGCGACACTACGCTCGTATCTCATTTCGGACTTACTTATGGTGGGTTGGTTATGGATATTCACGTAACGATAAGTGATGTCACCCAAATGATTACTTGTCTTAACGATTATCTGCGGCACCAGGGTTTTACCCGTGTACTTTACCGCCCCATACCATGGATTTATCATATCCATCCTTCAGAAGAAGACCTTTATGCAATTTTTTGGCAGTGCCATGCCCATCTTTATCGGCGTAATATAGGTACAGCTATCAGTATGCAGCAGCATCTGCGGTGGCGTAAGGATCATCTGCGCCGCTTGCGTAAAGCTCATGAAAATGGTGTTACAGTAAAGAGAAATGCCGAATTGGCTGAATTTTGGCCAGTTATTGAAGATAATCTGCATAGGCGTTTTAATGCAAGTCCTGTTCATACATTGGAAGAAATACAATTGTTGCAGAGCCGTTTCCCGGACAATATTATACAGTACAGTGCTTACCGCAACGGACATATCATAGGCGGTATCACTTTCTATATTACCCAGCAGGTAGTACACGGGCAATATAGTGCTACCAATGACGAAGGTAAAGAATACGGAGCCATGGAGGCCATTTACGAACAGATTATGTATCATGATTATAGTGATATGGCCTATCTGGATTTCGGCAGTTCTACCGAAGAAGAGGGCAGTGTAGTCAACACTGGATTAATTGCCCATAAAGAGGGATATGGTGGACGTGGAGTTGTCTATGATACCTATGAGTGGGATTTATAATAGAATGTATTGGGGGGGGGAAGCTATGATAGAATATCTTGATCTAAAGCGTATGACGGCACTGCATGCTGATGAAATTACACAGGCAGTGACTGCTGTGGTAGATAGCGGTCGCTATCTGCAAGGCGATGCAACCCAGCAGTTTGAGCACGATTATGCCCAGTACATAGGCACACGCCATTGTATAGGATGCGGTAACGGACTGGATGCGCTTACCTTGATATTACGGGCCTATATGGAGATGGGGCGTATAGCCGAGGGCGACGAGGTTATAGTTCCGGCCAATACCTATATAGCCTCGATACTTGCAATAACGGAGAATAGATTGAAGCCTGTTCTTGTAGACCCCGATATATATACATATAACATAGATGAACGGCTTATAGAACATGCTATTACCAACCATACACGGGCTGTGCTCATAGTGCATTTGTATGGGCGGTGTGCCTATACCGAGCAGATAGGTGAGATATGTCGCAAACATGGCTTGTTGTTGATAGAAGACAACGCCCAGGCTCATGGTTGTCTCTTTGGTCATAAGCATACGGGAAGCTTGGGCCATGCAGCAGGCCATTCGTTCTATCCAGGGAAAAATCTTGGGGCTTTGGGTGATGCAGGTGCTATAACCACCAATGATGATGAACTGGCGCAAACCATAAGGGCAATAGCCAATTATGGCAGTAGTCGTAAATATGTTTTTGATTATTGTGGGCGCAATAGTCGTATCGATGAGATACAGGCGGCAGTTCTCAGTGTAAAGTTAATGTATCTTGATAGTGAGAACCAACGTAGGAAAGATATTGCCCAATACTATCTTTCGCATATCAATAATCCTCTTGTAGTATTGCCCGCCGATAAGGGTAATGACAACGTATGGCATATATTCCCCATACGTTGCGGCAGTCGTGATAACTTGGCAGGCTATCTTCAAAACCGAGGCATACGTACCTTAATTCATTACCCTGTACCCCCACATCATCAGCGTTGTTATGAGGAATGGAAATCAAGGCAGCTACCTGTTACAGAATTAATCCATGCAGAAGAGCTAAGTCTGCCTTTGGCGCCTTATCTCTCCAACGAGGAATGTAACGAAGTAGTCAAAGCTATAAATGCCTATTCGGTTTCGAATGGGAACAGACCATAAAGCTCGGCATCAATATTGTCGGTAATGGTCTTAAAGTCTTCTATACTATTTTCAAATTGCAGATTGTCGCCGTCAACTATCATCAGTTTTCCTTTATATCCTGCAATCCATTCTTCGTATCTGCGGTTCAGTCCTTCAAGATAATCTATGCGGATAGAACGCTCAAAGTCTCTGCCGCGCTTTTGGATGTGTGATACCAGTGTAGGGATAGATGAGCGTATGTATATCATCAGGTCGGGTAGCTTTACGAGCGACATCATCAAGTCGAACAAGTCGGTATAATTATCAAAGTCGCGGTCGCTCATCATACCCATGTCGTGCAGATTGGGTGCAAAAATTCGCGCATCTTCAAAGATAGTGCGGTCCTGGATAATGGTGTCTGTGCTTTGGGCTATCTCTACCACATCGCGAAACCGTTTGTTGAGAAAATATATCTGGAGATTGAACGACCACCGGTTCATGTCGGCGTAGTAGTCGGCCAGATAGGGATTGTTGTCTACAGGTTCGAAATGGGGAATCCATCCGTAACGCTTTGATAATTTCTTGGTGAGCGTAGTTTTTCCGCTGCCTATGTTTCCGGCTATTGCTATATGCATAGTTGTAATGTTTATTCGTTGTCTTTAAAGGGAAGTGTGCCCAACTGCAATGCGTTGTCTACACGCTCTATTATGCGGGCAAACTTATCAGGGCAATGCTGAAAATCGTTATCGTCGGCCTCTATTACCAGTACACGGCCTTTGTACTTGTTGAAAATAAAATCTTCGTATCGCTGGTTTAGGTTTTTTAAGTATTCCAACTGCATGGTCTGCTCGTAGGCTCGGCCGCGTTTTTGGATATTCTTTACCAGATGAGCAACAGATGCGCGCAGATATATCATCAGGTCGGGCAACTGGGCTACGTCTGTCATAATCTCAAACAACTCCATATAGGTTTCATAATCGCGATCAGACAGGTTACCCATATCACGGTTGTTGGCTGTGAATACGTACACCCCTTCGTAGATAGATCGGTCTTGCACTATGGTGTTGGTACTTTTGCGTATTTCCAGCAAATCGCGGAAACGCTGCTTGAGAAAGTACACTTCAAGACAAAACGACCATCGGGCTATGTCTTTGTAGTAGTCCTCAAGATAGGGGTTCTTATCTACTGGCTCAAAGCGCGGAGTCCATCCGTAGTGTCTTGCCAACATATTGGTAAGCGTGGTCTTGCCGCTGCCTATATTGCCTGCTATCGCTATATGCACAGTTGGATTATATCGTTGAATTATAAAAACTTGTCTATTCACCATACCCTTTAAGGCATGTCGGTTATGCAAAGATAACCAAAATATATATAAAAAAGGTGATAATGGAAGAAAAATATAAAAACAGAAGTCTCAAATATTATATTATATATATCTTTGTATTAAATAGTAGATTATTCAATTTTTAAAACATTGGAAATATGAAGAAAATTAATGTTAAAGTAGCAGTGTGGATGCTCATAGGCACCCTTGGTATGAGTTCGTGTATAGGTTCGTATTCGTTGTTCAATAAGTTTGCTAAATGGGAAACTCAGATGACAGGCAACAAGTATGTAAATGCCATTGTGGGCTTTATTATCACTCCCTTTGTGGGCTCGATATGTCTCTTGGGCGATTCGCTGATATTTAATACCATAGAGTTCTGGAGCGGTTCTAATCCTATAGCCGATATAGGTAAGACACGCACCGTAATGGGGCAAGATGGTCGCTATTACGCCATAACTACACTTAAGAATGGTTATGAGATAAAGGCTCCCAGTGGCGAGGTTACCAATCTTATCTACAACAAGAAGAACAATTCGTGGTCTATGGAGCAGAATGGTGCAGTAAAAGAAATCTTCCGCTTTAATAATGACGGCACGATTATGGCTACGTTCAACGGCGAGACTCATAATTATACCCTCGACGAGGCCGGCGTATATCAGGCCCGCATGGATGCCAATGGTGGCATGTTCTTTGCTATGCGATAACAAATGCAAGTGTGGTTTCTACCACGCTATATAATATTAGGAACAGCCGGCTCAAATATAGGGCCGGTTGTTTTTTTTAGGGCGGTTTAGCTATAGGTTCAGATATTTATTCGTATATTTGCTCTGCTTTTTAATGGCCTTGCAGTGTTTGTCATGCTTATGTGTTGCTGCTCGGACCCTTAATAAATAAATGTGCTGTAAGGCAAGTGTCTGGCATGCACCAATAACTATTCTATGAAAAAATATTTAGTAACGATATTGTTAGCCAGTTCGGCTTTGGTCATGTGGGCCAAGGATGTAGTATGGTATAGCGGACGCGGCAGTGTAGGATATACGTTTACGGGTAAGCGTACAGGGGTTGTCGATATGGCACTCGATATGTTTGCTGAGGATATGCAAGCCGTTACCGGACATAAAGCGGAGAGTAGGCAGGGGGCGGTTATTGAGATATTCGAGCTTGATAAGATGCGTGACAAAGATTTTCGCCGTCTGCAACGCAGAAATGTGCCCATCAGTAGTATTATTGCCAAGCAAGATGCCTTTGCTATCTGTACAGATGGCGGCCATATTGTAGTTTTGGGAAGCAATGCTAACGGTACAGCTTATGGTATTTTGGAACTTTCGCGATTGGCGGGCGTTTCGCCTTGGGTGTGGTGGGGTGATGTTACTCCGTTGCGTCGCAAATATTTGGCTGTACCTGACGACTATCTTACCATCCAGTGGCCTTCGGTGGCCCGTCGCGGCTTTGTGGCTCTTGGCAGTTCGCTTGACTCGCGACACCTGCATCGCCTGTTGTTGCGTCTGCGCGGTAACTGTATGCGCATCATTGGAGGTGAAGGCAATGGCGCAAAGAGTATGGAAATCGTTGGTAGTTGGTTGCCGTCTACCCAGCCTGGCCGTATCTATGCCGAGATGAAAACTGCTTATACGCAAGGGGCTCAACAAGAATGGATGGCACAGGTGGCGAATCCCCGCACAGTGGCCTATCAATTGTCGTTGTTTATGGATATGGCTTGGAATATAGATTATGTCAATGCAGGCAATATTACCTCGCATCTATATGCCTGGCTTGCCCAACAGTTTGGTGATCAAGCGGCCCGAAAACTACAGCCAGTAATGACAGACTATTATCATCAAGTGGGCATACGTAGTCCGGAGCAGTTAGATATAGAAATGATGGCCGATGCTTTCGGCAATGAATTAGAGCGTTATCTTGCCAATGGCGAAAAACTGGTAAAAGCGGTTTCATCTATATCTGCTTTAGTGCCTGAAGAACGCAAGAATGCCTTCTTTGCTTGGGTAGAATATCCCGTAACAGCGGCATGGTTAGTTGCCGTCAAGCAGTTACAGGCTCAAGAAGCTTGTCATATAGGGCGGCCTGCATCTTTCGCCCATGACGATGAGGCTCTTGTGTCTGCCGTGCGTAGCTGGAATGCCTATAAACAGTTACAGAAACTTAACCAAACTTATGCTGATATGCTTGATGGGAAATGGAAGCATACCCTTAATCTTGAACAGTTGGAAGTAATGGGTGAGCCGCATTTTCCGGGTAAACTATCACAAGAAGCTCTTGTACGCTTTGCCCAACCAGTTGCCGAACCATTTAATCTTGATGTGGGAAATACCATTACTCGTAACGCCTGCAACTTTCGCAAGGTTTCGCCAGAGGTGGAGATGGTAGCTATGCTAGGCCATAGTATGAAAGCTGTGAAGATTCAGCCTGGAGGCAGTCTGTCGTACTCTTTTTATTCCGAACTAAGAGGGCGTGCAGTAGTGCGTGTGGCGGCTATAACCATGCCCGATTATCTTACGCACGACATACGTATGGCGGTGCGTATTGATCAGGGCGAACCGCAGATAATTACGATCAAGCCAGATACACAGTCAGCACAATGGAAAGAGGCAGTAAAGCGTGGACAGACGATAGTCAATATAGACGTTAATCTTAGTCGAAACAGTCATGATATAGAGATAAAAGCTCTTGATGCTCCTGTATTTATAGACCAAATAATGGTAGATTACGACCCTATACGTATGTTCTATATGTACCCTATAGCACCCGAACAGTTGTAGGCAACTGCTCGGTGTTATAGATGTCCGTTTATCTTGCAGTCTCTTTCGGACTGCGTTTCTCGCGGTGGTAGCTACGGTATTCGTCTAATGGAATTTCTATTTCTGGTTCAGTGAGGTTTCCTTGATGTGGCAAACCGAAGCAGATGTATTTGATAGATATGCCGCGTGCCATCCACATAGATTCGTAGTATGTTTGTATTCCCAGTAAACTTTCGTCCATTCCAGGTGTGTTGTACAAATCAGCGGTGGCAGTATGTATAGGCAATGCATTATGTTCGGCCATGCCCAGGGTGTAAGTGTAGAGAAAGTTAGAGTCGGTCTTGACATGTACTAATCCGTTGTTTTCAAGAAAATGGCGATATCTAGCCAGGAATGTGGTCGATGTAAGACGCTTGCGTACATGTTTCATCTGTGGGTCAGAGAAGGTAAGCCATATCTGTTGGACCTCGTTTTCTCCGAAAAAGCGGTCTATTATCTCAATGTTTGTACGCAGAAAAGCCACGTTTGTTAGTTCCTCTTCCAAAGCCTCTTTGGCTCCAGTCCACATTCGAGCTCCCTTGATATCAACGCCTATAAAGTTAATGTTTGGATACTTTTTGGCCAAACCTACGGTGTACTCACCGCGTCCACAACCCAGTTCAAGTACTATCGGATTGTTGTTATTGAAATACATATCGTGCCAATGCCCTTTCATGTTGAAAGCCACGTTGTCTATCACTGAAAAAGGATACTGGAATACGTTCTCAAATGCTTCCATATCCGCAAATTTGGCTAATTTCCCCTTGCCCATATTGTATAATGTACTTCTTTTTTATACAAAATTAATCCATTTTACTTACGTTAAATGATGATGAATTGTTAAAAAATAAAAAAATAAATAAGCTTTGTTGGAATAACTCTTGTGGTATGGTCTTTAAAAAGTAACTGTGGTCAATTAATCTTAAGGCTATCTTGATATGGAAAAACAAATCAAACAATTGTTATGCCGGTGCAAACGTAGAAACTGTATATTGATGAAATACAGCTATTTTTCGTTGCATTCTGTATTTGCAGGATGTCTTTTTGCCTTTACGTTGTTTGTTGCTCCTGTCAAGTCACAGACCTTGCTTTCATTTCGTATAACCAACGAACAGAATATTGTTGTGCCTAATGTAATATTAAATGTAAGCGCTTGTGGAAAAAACAAAATGGTGAAGACCAATGCAGAAGGATTGGCTAATATAAAGGTATATCAGAAAGAATCTCTATCTGCCGAGGTAAAGGTCTCGATAAGAAGTAAGTTCTATCATAATATAGATACCCTTTTGCATATAGTTGATGTGGCCAATGATTACCATCTTGTTTTACGGGAAAAACAACAGAAAATAAAGGCGGTAGAGATAGTAGCTTATCGCCCGATAGGTAAGAATAATCCTCGGCGTGTCACAAGTTCTGTCCAGTCTGACGATATTGTTACAAAACAACGATAATAAGATACTTTATAAATTAGCACGGCACGGAAACTATTTATTTCCGTGCCGTGCTAATTTATAAAGTATTATTTATGTTAATCTATGATTACTCGAGTCCATCCATGCTTGTCTTCTATAGTTCCGTACTGAATTCCCAGCAGAGTCTTGTAGAGCTTTTTCGACCATGGGCCTGGTTCAGTACCGAAGTTGTATTGCTTACCGGTGTCCATATCGTCGATATGCGAGATGGGTGAAATTACTGCGGCTGTACCGCAGGCTCCAGCCTCTTCGAAAGTTTCCAGCTCATCTTCTGGGATGGGTCGGCGTTCTACTTTCATACCCAAGTCTTCTGCTATCTGCATTAGACTCTTGTTGGTAATGGAGGGCAGTATGCTCGATGATTTTGGAGTAACATAGGTGTTGTTCTTGATGCCGAAGAAGTTAGCGGCACCACATTCATCTATGTATTTTTTTTCTTTGGCGTCAAGGTAGAATTCTGAAACGTATCCTTTTCCCTTGGCCAATTCGTGGGCTTTGAGCGAGGCTGCGTAGTTGCCGCCTACTTTGTAAAGGCCAGTGCCGAGTGGAGCAGCCCTATCGTAGTTGCGTACAATGACGTATGGATTGGCTGCAAATCCGCCTTTGAAGTAAGGGCCTACAGGCGTTACGAATATTAAGAACATATAGTCGTCAGCCGGATGTACTCCTACGCATGGTGAAGTGCCGATGAGCAGTGGCCGGATATATAGTGTGGCTCCGCTCTCGTAAGGTGGTATGTACTCTTGGTTAAGGCGAACTACGCGGGTTACCATCTCTTCAAACAGTTCTGTAGGAACTTCAGGCATTACTATGCCACGGCTTGTACTTTGTAGGCGGGCTGCATTTTCCTCCATACGGAATACACGTACCTTCCCGTCGGGACACCGGTATGCTTTAAGTCCTTCAAAGGCCTCTTGTCCATAGTGTAAGCTTGATGCTGCTACAGAAAGGTTAATAGTAGGTTCTGAACTTATTTCTATTTCTCCCCATTTTCCGTTGCGGTAATTGCAACGTACATTATAGTCGGTAGGTAAATAACCGAACTTGAGATTACCCCAATCTAAATCTTTCATAATTATTGTCCTTTATATCCAAAAGTATATATGGTAGGTTCTAAAAATTACCTCCATTACATTCATACTTTGCTATAGGTTGGCATTTTGTAGCTCTTTCGTTCTCTCTCGCATTTTATTATCGAAAACAATGTAGATGAAATCAGTCAAAGCTAATTTGTAGAACCACCCATATTGGTATTGCAAAAGTACTCATAAATTATGGCTTTGCCAACCGGTAGTGGCGAAAAGTTACTTTTCTTCCAGTATTTTTTCTATTTTGTCATTGGCAGTTGTCAACTTGGCTTCGCATAGTTTTATCAGTTTCTTGGCTTCGGCAAGTTTCTTGGCCAACGAGTCTATATCCAACTCACCTTCTTCCATTTGTTGTACAATGGTGTCCAGTTTGGCCATAGCCTCTTCATAATTCATTTGTTTGTTCATTTCTTTATTTCTGATTTTACGGTTCCTTGTTCTAATCTTGTCTCTATGATGTCACCTTTGGTTAATCCTTCGGTTGTGGTTATAGGACGTCCGTTGAATAGGGTGATGCTATATCCGCGGTGTAGAATATGTATTGGGTCTTGCGCAGATGCTCTCTGACGGTATAGCTGCAGTTTATGGCGTTCTTGTTGCAGCTGGCGGTGTACGGCATTTTCAATTCTATTTTGTAGTGAGGCGATATGGCTAATCTGCTGTTCTTTAGCAAGAGCAAAGAGCGATGGAATACGGCCAACTAACTGCTTCAACTTCATCTGTTCGTAGGCAATTCTTTGTCCGGCCCTGTTGGTAATGCGCTCTCTGATGCTGATTAGGGTAGTGTAGGTTTCGCTCAGATGGTCTATCAGATAGGTAGCCGCAGCGGTGGGTGTCTTAACTCTACAGAACGATACCATGTCGAGTATGCACTCATCGCGGTCGTGTCCTATTCCAGTTATTATAGGTAATGGAAAATTGGCTACGTTTTCGGCCAAAGTTAGCGTATCGAAGCCCGACATGTCTGTTGTGGCTCCTCCGCCACGTATGATAACTACAGCATCAAATTCGTCTATGCGTGTATATATGCGATTGAGGGCGGCTATTACACTCGGCTCTACCTGCTCGCCTTGCATTCGGGCTTCAAACAGTTCGTGGGTGAAAACCAGGTGGGCGTTGTTATTGTCCAGTTGTTGACAGAAATCGCCATAGCCTGCAGCCGAAGCACTTGAGACAACGGCTATGCGTTGAGCAAAAAGCGGAAGCGTAAGTTCGCGTTGAAGATCAAAGATGCCGGCCTCTTTTAGCTTGCCTATTATCTCGAGACGCTTGCGCATAATATCGCCCAGCGTATAGTAGGGGTCTATGTCGGTTACTTGATATGAAAAACCGTAAGCCTCGTGAAATGTAGCTTTTACTCTTATTCTTACCTTGATGCCGGGATTTAATGTCTGTTGGGCTTCTTTCTCAAATTTGCTGCGCAGTGTGACCCATCGGTTGGCCCAGCATACGGCTCTTGCCTTGGCCAAAGGGGTAGAGCCGAAGGGGTCGTTCTCTACCAATTCCATATAGCAATGATTGCGGTCGTGTAGGTCAAAGATTTCTGCTTCTACCCAGTATTCGCCGCACATATGCTGCTCTATGGCCATTTTGGCCATGTGGTTGAGTTCCAGTAGAGTGAATGTTCTGTCGTCAGCCGTATCCATGTTTATCTGCCTTGTTGGTAAGCTTTCCAGAAATCGGGTATGCCGTAGCCAAAGATATTGTCGGGGGTTAAATAGCGGTCGGCGCTGCTACGTACCAGTTTAATTATGTCTTTAGCCGTCTTTTGGGGCAGAGCCTGCCATAGGCATGCCACCATGCCACAGGCTATGGGTGAGGCGAATGAAGTGCCGTTGGCAGTGCTGTTGACACCAGCGGCGTTGAAAATGCGTGCTTGTCCGCCGCGGGCCATAATGTCTGGTTTTACGCGTCCGTCTTGCGACGGGCCTATTGAGCTGAACACGGTATTCTTTCCTTTCTTGTCTATAGCGCCAACTGTCAATACGTTGTCGGCATCACCTGGAGGGGTTATCTTTTTCCATGTGTCGCGTCCGGAGTTTCCTGCACTGCATACCAGTATTATGCCTTTGCTGGCCAGCATTGATGCTGTGTTTGATATAAGGGTACGATGGCCGTCCAAGTCTACATATTTGTGGCTTGTTGCAGGGTCGTCAAATTCAGCGTATCCCAACGACGAATTGATGACATCGGCACCTATCGAATCGGCAAATTCGGCAGCCATAGCCCAAGAGTCTTCTTCCATCAGACTCTCTGTGGGGCCATATTCAGAACGCAGCAACCAGTACGAGGCTTCAGGGGCAGTGCCTATATATCGAAACGAGTCTACTGCAGCCATGCACGATAGTACCATTGTGCCGTGAGAAAGCAAGTTCTCCATGCGGTCGCGATAAGGATACACAAAGTCGCGACACCCCAGGATGTTAACGTTGCGTAGAGATGCTATCTTGTTGTAGTTCATGTATCCGCCGTCAATGATAGCAATAGTCATTCCCTGTCCACGGAATCCTGCTTCGTGCAGTTTTACACCATTAAGTTGCTCTATCTGTGTAAGAGCCAATCCGTAGGCATTTGTTTTCAACGCAGGGGTTGTATCGTTCTCTATTTTGTAGGGCTTTATGGGGGTAATTGAGTCTGGCGACTCGAATACACATAGTGCGTTTTTTACGAATCCTAATTCCTTGAGCTGTTTGTGCGTATCTTTTTGCGTAGATGATACGAGAATGGTGTTGTTCCATCGGCTTCCGCCTACAACATTGTAGCTCTTGTGGCGTAGCTCATTTATATATTTAGCCGAAAGAGGCAGGTCTGTTGAGTCAACGGCCAATCCTTGCCGTTGTCTGCGCTCCAGAGCCTTGGCCGAAAGGAATTTCTCTGGGTGACGTAGTGAATATCCGCACCCATTCTTGTCTTTTATATAAACTCTGTACATGTAACGTTTACCGCCGGCAAAAGCTACTTTCTGCGCCATAGTCAGCATACTGCAGATTAGCGCCAGTAAAATAAGTGTAAGTTTGTGCATATTATAGTTGGTTGTGCCGGGTTGTTACTTATTCCGGCATTGATACTTGTTCAGTAGGCAAAGTTATAAATATTCTACAATATAAAGTAACAAGCAACGACTAAAAGTAGGAATGAATGTGTGAATTGTTATTATTAGGCTTATACTCTGTTTGTTAAGTTGGGAAGAGTCTATAATGAAAAATAAACCGTTTTTTCTGTGTAGTTTCGAATTGTAAGCACTATCTTCTATACGTTTAGAATATTTAACAAATGGAGAATTGTTATAGTTAACGAATGTTATAAAAGTGGCGATTTTCGCCCCATTTTTTTCGATAAAAAGTCGCAAAGTTTTGGCCAAAAATAGCCCATTTTGGGGTAATTTTGGAGTTATCAACAGATGTGGATGGAGTCGAAAACCCTAATTTTTGACCGCGAAATGCTAATATTTGGCAAATTTAACGGCTTTTAACATAACTCTCGCTCTAATTCTTGACAAACGAACTATAATTTTTGAGAACCTAAAGACCATCATTAGCG
>CAVHVH010000065.1:3568-12838 GCA_963639385.1 Oscillospiraceae bacterium | reverse complement strand
ATGTATGTACCGAGCTTTTTGCCGAGGGAGTGGCCGTGTCTCTCTATGGCTCAGAGAAAAATAAAGAGGTAATAGAACCTATCTTCGTGTCTATTTTGGAAGTACATTCAGACTATACGCGTCGTGTATCTTTCCCCGAACCAGGCATTAAACCTAAAAAGTACTACAAGTTTGTAATAGAAGAATTTAATAAGCAGGTAGCCGAGATAGCCGACCAACTCGCAGCTCTGCAGTAGAAGGATAATATGTTACAGCAAATTTGTCGCTGGATATTATATAGGCGTATGGGATGGAAGACGGAGATTACTGTAGACCATCCTGATAAATATATTATATGTTTAGCTCCCCATACCAGTAACTGGGATTTTGTAATGGGGCAACTCTTTTCAAGGGCAGAAAACTTGAAGACCAATTTCTTGATGAAGAAAGAATGGTTTTTTTGGCCGTTGGGACCTATATTTAGACGTCTTGGCGGTATACCCGTATACCGTAGTCGACATACAAGTATGACTGATACGTTAGCTAAAGCAGCCCAAACGAGCACATCATTCAAACTGTGTGTAACGCCCGAAGGTACGAGGTCGCTCAATCCCGATTGGAAGAAAGGTTTCTATTACATAGCTCTCAAGGCAGGAATTCCTATTCTGCTCTACGCTCTCGACTTTGAACACCGCGAGATTCGTTGTACCCGTAGCGTTACTCCTACTGGAGACTTCGATGCCGATATGCGCAGTATAAAACTATATTTTAAGGATGTGAAGGGAAAACATCCCGAACAGTTTAGTATAGGAGATATAGATTGAAAAACTGCGTTTATAAGAGGTTGGTCTTAGTACTGGTAATAGTAAGCTGTGTGTTGACAGCCCATGCACAGACAGATAGGTTGGACACCGCTACAGAACGCCGGCTGGCCAACTATTTCCTTTTTTATAAGTCAAAGTCGTCAAGTAACGGTGCGCAGTCGCGTATGACGGGTTATACTATAGACAATGCTAAGAGGCTACTTACCATTACGGCCAATGAAGCCTTTGCTTCACAGGATTTTACCACCGATATGGTGGCCAAAATCTATCGTAAAGTATCCGCCTTGCTGCCTGACCCTTATAATAAATACAAAATACGTATAGCCGTTGGTGGTGTTACCATAGATCTTATGGCCAGCGATGGGCTAAATGACTCCAACTCGATAGTGCGGGCTTGGGGCAATATAGAATACAAGGGCAATCCTTGGGTACGTAATGTATCGCGACCTTTTGTAGTAACCCGAGGGTTGGACAACCGTCATCTTACCGTATATGCCAGTCATGGCCGTTATTACGACCGTAGCCGAAACCGTTGGCAGTGGCAACGCCCAAGTCTTTTCGCTACCACCGAAGATTTGTTTACTCCCACTATTGTGGTGCCTTATCTTATACCCATGCTCGAAAATGCGGGAGCCGTAGTATATACTCCCCGCGAACGCGATTGGCAACCACATGAGGTAATAGTAGACAACGACCGTTCTACTGCTGGAGCCAAATATGAAGAGGTACACACTGGTAGCCGTGAATGGAAGAATGCCCCTAAAAGTGGATTTGCATTTCACGCCTCGCCTTATTCAGACCACGAAAATCCTTTTGGTGTAGGTACGGCCCGACAGATAAAAGCCACGAAAAGCAAAACAAAAATAAGTCTTGTATCGTATACTCCCGATATACCAGAAGCAGGTAATTATGCGGTATATGTAAGTTACCAAACGGTAGAGAAAAGCGTAGACGATGCTGAATATATAGTATGTCATCAAGGGCAGGAAACTCGCTTTAGAGTAAATCAGCAAATGGGTGGCGGTACATGGGTTTATCTAGGCACATTCTATTTTGACCGGGGTTGTAGCGAACTTAACAGAGTTGTTCTTACCAATAACGCCTCGCACCGAGGTGTAGTAACAGCCGATGCGGTACGCTTTGGTGGAGGTATGGGCAATGTAGAGCGCGGCGGGATGCCCAGTGGAATGCCCCGCGCCATGGAAGCTGCTCGCTATAATGCCCAGTGGTCTGGTGTACCTTATTCGGTCTACAGTACCAAAGATGGAGTAGACGATTATTCTGATGATATCAATGTGCGCCCGCTTACAACTAACTGGCTTGCGGGCGGATCGGTATATATGCCGCTAAAGGAGGGGAAGAAAGTGCCAATAGAATTGTCGCTTGCCGTACATAGCGATGCAGGATACAGTCGTAACGGCAAAGACCTGATAGGTTCGTTGGCCATATGCACAACTAATTTTAACGATGGAGTGTTGGATGCTGGAATACCGCGTACAACCTCAAAAGACTTTGCCAAGCGTTTGCTTGACGGAATGGCCTCTGATCTAAAAGCGCGATACGGACATTGGGCGATACGATATCTCTGGGACCGCAATTACTCGGAAACGCGCAATCCAGAAGTGCCTTCGGCCATTATAGAAACCCTGTCGCACCAGAATTTTCCAGATATGGCCTATGCGCAAGACCCGAATTTTAAGTTTACCCTTGCCCGTTCTATTTATAAATCCATACTTAAATACACTGCTTCGCAGCACGGTACACATTATACTGTACAGCCCTTGTCGCCTAAGAATGTGCGTACACGGATAGATAAACAGGGCAAAATTGTACTTAAATGGGAACCGAATACAGACACCACTGAGCCAACAGCCGTGCCAACAGCCTATGTAGTATATACCCGTACTGGAAATGGTGGTTTTGACAATGGTTGTATGGTGTCTTCGCCCTTGTATACGGTAGAAGCCCGGCCGGGGTTGCAGTACGATTTCATGGTTACTGCCATTAACGCCGGCGGTGAGAGTTTTGCATCGCCTATAGTGTCGGCTCTCTACCAATCGGCCACAGCCAAGACAGTACTTGTTGTCAATGCTTTCGACCGTTTGTCGGCTCCACAGGTGGTAGACAATGGCACACAACAGGGATTTGACCTTGATGCCGACCCAGGTGTGTCTTACGGACTTACAGCATGGAATGGTCGGCAGACGGTTTTCTCGGTAAGTCGTATGGGAATAGAAGGCCCAGGTGGCTTGGGCTATGGTGGAGAAGAGATGGCTGGGCGTTTTGTGTGCGGCAACGATTTCTCGTATGCTTCAGAGCATGCCGCCGCTATAGCCAGTGCCCGTAAATATAATGTGGCAAGTTGCTGCCGCGATGCCATAGATAACCGCAAGGTGGTTGTTGACGATTACCCATGTATAGACCTTATCCTTGGTATGCAACGCTATACATCATACGCTTTGCAATATTACAAGACGTTTACTCCCTCATGGCAAGAAATGTTCAAGAATTATACCCAGCAGGGAGGAAGTTTGCTGGTTAGCGGCTCGTATATAGGGTCTGACATGCAGGAAAACGGCGAACAACAGTTCTTGGCATCAGTGCTCCAGTCAGAGTACAATTCTACCGATAGTCTTACCGCAGACTCGTGCGTTACTGGCCTGGGCATAACATTCGGAGTTGTGCGCCAGCCTAACCGCAACCATTACGCAGCTACCCATGCAGAGATACTCCACCCTGCGGGCAATGCCTATTGTGCCATGCAGTATTCGGACGGCACTTCAGCTGCCGTGGCCTATAATGGAACAGACTATAAGTCGTTTGTTATGGGATTCCCTTTCGAGTGTATAGCCTCGCCTGAAACGAGATGCAGACTGATGCAGGGCATATTACAATTTTTACAGAAAGAATAACCAACCCTATAAAAACCTTTAATTATGACGTATAAAATTCAAGCCAACCTTTCAGGAACAAGAAGTATAGAAGTAAGCGACGAACATCTGCAGACTATTCGTAAATATTCGTTGCTGAAGAATCTGGTTGACAGTACCGGTATCATAGACGAAACCGTGCTGGACAAACTCAAGTTTACCGTGCGTGCATTGTTAGAAACAGAGGATGGTAACGACAAGGCACTGCTCGATCTTTGCCTTGATGTAATTTATCATAACAATATGAAGGCTTATGGCCTGCATCAGCTTACTTTACTCTATATAGACTGGTTGAGTAAGGAAGAGCAACAGACAGAAACCGAAGCATAAAAGGGTAGCTCTATAAATCAGAATAAACGCTATCCCCCTCATATAATACAAACATACGGTGGTATTTTTTAAGTGCCACCCAAAATACTTTGCATTGAAAGAGTATAGACTTACCGATTATCTTCCCACCACCAAGAAAGAATGTGAACTGCGAGGTTGGGATGAGCTGGATGTAATTTTATTTTCGGGCGATGCCTATGTTGACCATCCCTCGTTTGGGGCGGCTGTCATTGGGCGAGTTATCGAATCACAGGGGTTTCGTGTGGCTATTGTACCTCAGCCAGACTGGCATGGCGACTATCGTGACTTTAAGAAATTAGGGCGTCCACGCCTCTTCTTCGGTATATCGCCCGGGGCCATGGACTCTATGGTAAACCGCTATACGGCCAATCGCCGTTTGCGTAGTGATGATGCCTATACGCCGGGTGGTCGTCATGGTATGCGTCCAGATTATCCGTCGATAGTATATACCCAAATACTTAAGCAACTTTATCCCGATGTGCCTGTAGTACTGGGCGGTATCGAAGCATCGTTGCGCCGTCTTACCCATTACGATTATTGGCAAGATAGTCTGCGCCGCTGCATACTCTGTGACTCAGGGGCAGACATGATAATCTATGGTATGGGCGAGCTCCCAATGGTAGAGATTTGTCGCCAGTTAGATGCCGGTTTAACTATCTCGCAATTACGCAATGTTCCGCAGACAGTATATCTGTGTCGTCCCGATGAAATACCCGGTGGTATAGGTCCAGACGATATTTTGCTGCATAGTCACGAACAGTGTCTGCAAGACAAAAAGGCCCAGGCCGAGAACTTCAGACACATAGAGGAAGAATCGAATAAGATGCATGCCCAGCGTCTGCTTCAGGCTGTGGGCAACCAGTATGCTGTAGTTAACCCGCCTTATCCGCCCATGACCACAGAAGTACTTGACGCATCGTTTGATTTGCCTTATACCCGTATGCCTCATCCTAAATATAAGGACAAGGTGATACCGGCTTATGAGATGATAAAGTTTTCGGTAAATATCCACCGTGGATGTTTTGGCGGATGTGCTTTCTGTACCATCTCGGCTCACCAAGGCAAGTTTATTGTGTGTCGCAGTAAAGAAAGTATACTTCGCGAGGTTAAGCAGATTACCCAAATGCCAGGGTTTAAGGGGTATCTGTCGGACCTTGGCGGTCCGTCGGCCAATATGTATGGTATGCACGGAAAGAATCAAAAAGCCTGTGCCAAGTGTAAGCGCCCGTCGTGTATACATCCGCGTGTATGCCCCAATCTTAATACAGACCATTCAAAGTTGTTAGATATCTACCATGCCGTAGATGCCATACCTGGAATAAAGAAGAGCTTTATAGGCAGTGGTGTGCGTTACGACCTTCTGCTGCATCGCTCGGGCGATGAAAAGTCAGACAAGGCCGCACGTGAGTATACCCGCGAATTGATATGCCGTCATGTGAGCGGCCGACTGAAGGTGGCACCCGAGCATACATCAGACAAGGTGCTCTATCAAATGCGTAAACCCTCGTTCCAACTATTCTATGAATTCAAACGTATCTTTGACCGTATTAATAAGGAAGAGAACCTGAAACAGCAGATTATACCTTATTTTATAAGTAGTCATCCAGGATGCCAGGAAGAGGATATGGCCGAACTCGCCGTGATAACCAAAGATTTGGACTTCCATCTTGAACAGGTACAGGATTTTACTCCAACGCCCATGACGGTAAGTACCGAGGCCTGGTATTCGGGATATGATCCCTATACGTTGGAACCTGTATTCTGCGCTCGCACCCAGCGCGAGAAACTCGCTCAGCGCCAGTTTTTCTTCTGGTACAAGCGTGAAGAACGGCCTAATATAGAGCGCGAGTTGAGACGTATAGGTCGTGCAGACTTGATAGGCAAGCTCTATAATGGTACAGGATATGCCAATCGACATACAGTGTACGATGCCAAGGCAATAGGAAGTAGTCCCAATTATAAGCAGAAGCCTAAGAAGAAAAATACGAATGAGAAGCGATCGTTCAATCCTAATTTTAATCATGCAGATAATAGGGGAACCGACAAGAGAAAGGGTCGTGCGGATACAGATAGAAAACGCCATCGCAATACATAATAATAGGAAATATGTTGAAAACCAGACTTGCCACCACTTTTGATGTCTCTGCCATTATGGATATAATGAGAGCGGCTGTAGCTTTTATGCAGGAAAGTGGCAACCCTAACCAGTGGGTGAATGGATATCCCTCAGAGGCCTTGATAAGGCAGGATATAACTTGTGGTTATGGCTATGTGGTTATCAATGAGGCTTCTATGGTTGTAGGTTATTTTGTGTTTAAGCCAGGCCCAGACCCAACCTACAGTCATATTTATTCTGGCTCGTGGCTCAACGAATTTCCTTACCATGTAATACATCGTATAGCCAGCAACCCTAATGCTCATGGCGTATTTGGTGCCGTTATGCGTCATTGCGAGGTTATTGGAGGTGATATACGCATTGATACCCATCGCGACAACCATGTTATGCAGCATCTTGTGGCTAAATATGGATTCATCTATTGTGGAATAATCCATACTGTATCGGGCGATGAGCGTTTGGCCTATCAGAGAGAAACGTAGTATTGCGGTGCTTGCCGTAATTTATAGTAAACAAGAACTCCCAACCAGTCATGTCAACGGGTTGGGAGTTCTCCTTTTAAAGGTATTGCTATATTTGGAAAGCCGAACGTAAATTATTTGGCCGTATACATTAAAATGGGAATGTTGGTGGTAGAGAGGTATTTTTCTTTGTATGTTCCGTCTTCGTAGATACCACCGCCTATCAGATGGATTTCCATACTTCTGGTTATCGTTTCGTAGCCTCCGCACGAATTGGCATTGGCGTAAAAGGCCAACTGCACTTTATGGTTGGCACCGCCATAGGTAAGGTTGTAGCTGGGGGCATCAACACCAATGTAAAAATATACAGGAGACAGGTTGTAGAACGAAATCTTGCATTTTACGTCCTGCGGTTGTTGCTGCAACAAGGCTTCCTTAAGACCGCTGTCGGTAACAAATTCGGCAAAAGGATCTACCGGAAAGTCGTGTATTATCATGGTACTGTCAGTGTCGATAGTCCAGTTGATGTTGATAGTGTCTAGCGATGTCTGATAATCTCCATCGTTCTTGAGATAAACCATCTTGCCGGAATGTTGGCCGGCTACGGTAAGGAAAGCACTCTTAACCTCTTGTGGCGTAAGTTCGCGGTACGAAGAACTCTCGTTACACGAAACAGTAATTAATGCCGTCATGATAAGGCCAGCCAAGAGTGTGGCCATTTGTCTGATTTTCTTCATATTCTTTATATTTTGTTGTTAAATTCGTTGTATAATTGTAAATTCAGAATATTTGTTTACCTTGCATCTTGTTTGGTTAAACAGTGTTAAGTGGAGAACCTCTTTCTACCTCCTAACAATAAAGTAGCCGCAGCGGTGGCGTACTCCTGTACTTTTTATAATGTATAACAGGAATATTCCGTTGTCAATATTGCTTATATCAAGTGTTGATGTTTTTCCATCCCATACACGAGTCATTACAGGATTGCCTTGTACATTGGTTACTTGTATTATAGCCTCTTTTTCCCATGTAGTTTTGTTGGTAGGCAGAGTAACTTTTGTTCCATTGCAGGCCAACGCACTTGTAATAATTGCAGAAGAGGGCTTGTAGGTATGTGGCATCTGCAAGGCAGAACTCTCCATACCATAGCGGTTCATAGCTGTAACAGCATAATACCTGCCAGCGTTCACGGTAAGAGAACAGTCTGTTAGGCGGGTTGCTATAAGATTGCAGGCATCAGTTATGTCTACTGGATATGAGTCTGACGAATATACATTATAATATATATCTTGTGTTGAGGCCGTTTTCTGCCAAGACAAGGTCTTGTTAGGTGAAAGCGATAAATTGGTAGGTGGAGTAGGGACACTACTACAAGCCCAGTGCATTGGCGGTACC
Organism: Oscillospiraceae bacterium; assembly: GCA_963639385.1. GTDB lineage: Bacteria > Bacteroidota > Bacteroidia > Bacteroidales > Bacteroidaceae > Prevotella. Next base: position 4,785 of record CAVHVH010000065.1, on the reverse strand, counting down.
AACGATAACGAAGCGTTGAACTCAGTCGTGAAGTTGTAGATGTCTTTTGTGTTGTCAGTTAGGAATTTACTTCTGAAGAAAGCATGGCCCATTCCGTATTGTCGCAGTACATTCATTTCGCGCGAGATGGTTTCCAATGGCCAATCTTTCTCTCGGGGCGAAAGAAAATAGATGCCCAATCCTGGCGTTACTATGCGGCCATAACTATTTTCGCTCCAGTCTAAAGCAAATGGGTAGAATTGGCGTCCCTGGAAATACATCATGGGGAACAACTGGTCCATTAGACCTTCGCGCAACCATCCCTGTGCATCTTGGCATACCCGACTGTATGCATTCCATCCATAGCTGGAATAGCGGGTTAGGTCGTCGAATTTTCCAATGGGAGCGCAACTCATCTTGATATAAGGCTTGATAGCCTTTACGCGTTTACTTACGGCTTGGACTATACGGGTAATGTACTGTCGCCCTTGAGTGGGTGATACTTTGATGCTCCATGTTTCGGGATAGCGTATATAGTCGAGATGAATTCCATCGATGTCATAATTCCGTACTACTTCCTCACAGATATCTGCCATATAGTCAGCCGTTTGTGATTTTTCTGGGTTCATGAATCCTTCGTCGCCTATCTTTTTCAGTAGATTAGGAATTCGCTTGCGCAAATTCCGGCAACCGGTTCCGTTCCATTTGCCTACCGGAATGGCTACCATCCAAGCGTGGATTTCCATACCTCGGCGATGACATTCTTTGATAGCGAATGCCAAAGCATCGTAGCCCGGACTTTTCCCTGGATTTCCGCTTAGGCATCCATCCCATGGTTCGTAGGCTGAAGGGTAAATGGTAGTGGCTCTTATACGCGTCTGTAGCAATATTTGATTGATTCCCGCCTTTTGCAGTTGGTTTAAAATTGTGGTTAACTCACGTTTCTGCTTTTCTATAGAGGCAGGACTTTGTGCGTATGAGTGGGGCCAGTCTATTCCGCCAATCGTGGCAAGCCACACCGCACGAGCCTCGAATTTTGGAGCAGGTAGGAATGTTTGTGCTGGAAGCGGAATATATATGGATATGAGAATATATAGAAAAAATAATCTTACTTTCATTGTCCTGTTTTGGCAACAAAGGTACTTAACTTTTTTGTATTTAGTTTAGGCAGGTTCTAAAAAATGCCGCTATATCCCTGTATTTTACGAAAGATTAAAGGTGGTTTTAAAAATTATAAC
>CAVHVH010000065.1:0-3544 GCA_963639385.1 Oscillospiraceae bacterium | reverse complement strand
AATTTTGTCTTTAGCACTCCTTGCCGTTACCATTACGGCCAGTGCCCAATTTCAGCAGGGAAAAGGATATGTAGGCGCATCGCTTACAGGTCTTAATATGTCGTACAATGGCCAAAATGGACTTAATCTTGGCGTTCAAGCCAAGGCAGGCTTCTTGTTCGAAGATAATTGGATGCTACTCGGTGAAGTGGGGTACGACCATCATGGCAAGGATAATGTTGCCGATCAGGCTTCGTTGGGTGTAGGCTTCCGCTATTACATTATTCAGAATGGTCTTTTCCTTGGCGCCAACTGTAATTATGTTCATGGTAGCCATGGTTATAACGATGTTATGCCGAGTGCAGAGGTTGGTTATGCCTTTTTTGTAAACCGTTCGGTAACCATAGAACCTTCTGTGTATTACAAACATTCATTCAAAGATAGCGATTATTCTACTGTAGGTCTGAAGGTAGGCATTGGCATTTATCTTTTTGACGATTGAGCGTAGTGGAACAACAATATCCATCGGCTCTATTGGAAAAGGCTGTATCTGAGTTCTCAAAACTTCCAGGTATAGGTCGTAAAACTGCGCTTAAATTGGTTCTTCATCTGCTGCGGCAGAGTGAAGAGGGTGTTGATGGCTTTACCAGTGCCGTAGGTACACTACGCCACGAGGTAAAGTATTGTAAAGTATGCCATAATATCAGCGATACCGATGTATGTCCAATCTGTTCGGACGTACACCGCGATACAAAAACTATTTGTGTGGTTGAGAATATACGCGATGTAATGGCTGTAGAAAATACCCAGCAGTATCGTGGCCTGTATCATGTGTTGGGCGGAATAATCTCTCCTATGGACGGCATTTCCCCTGATGATATAGAAATAGCATCGCTGGTAGAACGGGTAGAACGTGAAGAGATAGACGAGATAATCTTGGCACTCAGTCCGACTATGGAGGGCGATACTACGAATTTTTATATTTCCAGAAAATTGGCGCATACTGGAGTAACCATAAGTGTTATAGCCCGGGGCATATCTATTGGTGATGAACTGGAATATGCCGATGAGATAACTCTTGGACGTTCTATTCTAAACCGTATTCCATTCAGCAAATAACGTAAATTATGAAAACTATACACCGTAGACTGCAGATTACTTTTTGGGGTGGTATTGCCGTGTTGGCAGTTATCTTGCTTTTGGGTGAAATTGATGTTATACCCAATGGCATTCTTGCAAGCGACAAGCAATTTGAATTTGTTGTCATGACGATAATGGAACTGTGTACCATTGTTGCTATTCCCGTGGCATTAAAGTTATTCAAGTTTAAGCGTATTTCCAGTAAACTGTCGTCAACCGATTCTTTGGCGACGCTTAATAGATGGGGTATGGTGCGTTTAGTATTGCTAATTGTACCTATGGTAGTCAATTTGCTGTGTTATTATCTGTTTATGAAAGTAGGCTTTGGTTATCTGGCTATCATCCTGTTCTTAAGCCTCTTTTTCGTTTATCCGTCATTGTCGCGTTGTTACAATGAAACTGACAGTAATAATAGTTAACTACAATGTAAAATACTATGTAGAGCAGTGTCTGTACTCTCTGGAGAAAGCTCTGGCGGGGATAGATGCTCAAGTGTACGTTGTAGACAACTGCTCATCCGACGACTCGGTAGAATATCTACAGTCGCGCTTCAAAGAAATAACGCTTGTACAGAATAGGGCCAATTTAGGATTCTCACGAGCCAACAATATGGCAATTAGGGATTCTGCCAGCGAATATGTGTTGTTATTGAATCCTGATACGATGGTAAGTGAAGATGCTATACGCACTCCACTGGAATTTATGGATGCACATCCTAAAGCCGGAATCCTTGGTGTGCGAATGCTAAATACCGATGGAACTGTAGCCAAGGAATCGAGAAGAGGTGTCCCATCGCCAGCTACGGCTTTCTACAAGATGTGCGGACTGTGTGAACGCTTTCCCCAAAATAGAACTTTTGCCCACTATTACATGAGCTATCTGCCTTGGGATAGAGCAGAAAAGATAGAGGTGGTAAGCGGAGCCTTCTGTCTATTGCGCCGCTCAGCTTTGGAAGAAGTTGGTGGGCTCGACCAAGATTACTTCATGTATGGCGAGGATATAGACCTGTCGTACCGAATTGGTAACAACGGATGGGAAGCGTGGTATTACCCTGTAGATATACTACATTATAAAGGCGAAAGCACACAAAAAACATCGTTCCGTTATGTGCATGTGTTTTATAAGGCCATGTTCATTTTCTTTAACAAACATTACTCGCATTTAAGTCGGGTACTTTCCATACCCATACAATGTGCCATTTATTCAAAGGCATTTTCGGCTCTTGTTCAAGCTAAGGTTGGGCGGCTGTGTTCAATGCTTAAGAACGAGAAACTGAAAGTTGTGACTACTGCAAGATACATTTTTGTTGTTGGTGAAGAGAATAGGGGGTTGTGTGAAGAGATAGCCAGTATTAACGGGCTTGATTCGGTGAGTTTTATTACCCATTTAGAAGACGTAGATTATACTGCACTCGATAGTTCGACAATTACATATATTATATATGATACGGCAGCGTACAGTCTAAAGGATATATTCTGTAAGGCCAGCGTCACGCTACATCCAAAGGCGAGAATGGGTTTTTTCAATCCATTATCGCGTACAGTTATAACCGAAAAAAACGTATTTCATGAATATCAATCTGCCTAAAGTAAAACTCAGGGCGCTGGAACCTGAAGATTTGGAATTCTTTTATAACATAGAGAACGACCCTGATCTGTGGGATATAAGTGATTATACTACTCCTTACTCGCACTATGTGTTGCATAACTTTATAGCCAACAGTACATGTGATATATACAAAGATGGCCAGGTAAGATGGGTAGTAGAAAACGAACAGAGAGATATCGTGGGTATGATAGATCTTACTAATTTCGATCCGCATCATGCGAAGGCCGAATTGGGAATAGTCATTGCTAAAGAACACCGTGGAAAAAAATACGCCATTTCGGCTTTGCATCAGCTAATAGAATATGCTGCAAATGTGCTACATCTTCATCAATTATATGCACTTATTCAGCCCGATAACGAAATTTCGTTGGCTCTGCACGAAGATGCGGGTTTTACCTGTAACGGTATGTTGAAAGATTGGTTCAGAACCTCAAAAGGATATTCAGATGCTTGCATTCTGCAATTATTGTTGAATAGGGAAGCTTGGTGAAATAAGAATATTTTTTGAGAGATAACAATCTCTGTAGATAAGCAAAGGTTTACTATGCTCCTCGAAATATTTTTCAAAAAACATATATAACAATTTGGCCGAATGGAAAAATATCATTACCTTTGCATTCGCAAATAAGAACAAGGCTTTGGTGCGTTAGTTCAGCTGGTTAGAATACATGCCTGTCACGCATGGGGTCACGGGTTCGAGTCCCGTACGCACCGCAAGTTCTTTAAGCACATATATTGGTGCGTTAGTTCAGCTGGTTAGAATACATGCCTGTCACGCATGGGGTCACGGGTTCGAGTCCCGTACGCACCGCAAGTT
>CAVHVH010000064.1:0-12914 GCA_963639385.1 Oscillospiraceae bacterium | reverse complement strand
GATGGTCTTTAGGTTCTCAAAAATTATAGTTCGTTTGTCAAGAATTAGGGCGAGAATTATGTTAAAACCCGTTAAATTTGCCAAATATTAGCATTTGATGGTCAAAAATTAGGGTTTTCGACTCCATCCACATCTGCCCGGAACTCTAAAATAACCCCAAAATGGGTTATTTTTGGCCAAAACTTTGCGACTTTTTATCGCAAAAAATGGGTCGAAAAATGCCACTTTTATAACATCTGTTAACTATATTTGATGTCAATCTGTTAAATATTCTAAACACTCTTTGAGAAGTGCTTACAAATTGTAACTACCGTAGAAAAAACGTATAAAATAGAGAAGGAAGGGGGGGGCGTTATTTATTTTAGAACCGCCTTTTCACTTTTCGGTTTGGCCTTCGCGCCAGTTTACTAAGTATAGATGGGCTGTGGCTCGGGTAAAGGCTGTATAGAGCCAGTGTATATAGTCGGGGGTGAGCATATCGTCGGTCATATATCCTTGGTCTATATAGACATGGGCCCACTGTCCGCCCTGGGCTTTATGACAGGTAACGGCATAGCCGAATTTTATCTGTAATGCATTGTAATAGGGGTCTTTGCGTATGGCCTGTATGCGGTCGGCCTTTCTGGGTAGGTCGGCATAGTCGGCAGATACGCTTTGGTAGAGCTGGTCGCTCTGTTCGCGGGTGAGTGCAGGTACATCGGTAGTAAGGCTGTCAAGAATTACGGTAGTATGAAATTCGTAATTGTCGTAGTCAGGAAACTGGAGCCATGCGTCGGCAAAGGTGAAACCATGCATTTGGTGCTGGCGCCGCACTCTGACCACGCGGCAACTGTCACCATTGGCAATGAAGGCAAAGGGCATCTGTTCTTCGTTGTTTCTATTGTTGGTGTTAGGGTAGTGGTTCTTTACAATCATCAGGCGGTCGCCAGAGGAGAGTAGGTCATCGCCGCGGTCAAGTACAGCAGAACGAATGCCTAGGTTGTAGATGCGCGCCGTCTTGTTGGATCGTGTCACTACGATGGTGTCGTCAATGCCAACCTTGTTGTAGCTGTCAGAGAGAGTCTCTATAAGATCGTTGCCCGGTACCACACTGATGTCGGCAAATCCCGTTATACGTATACGGGGCAGACTCGTGGTAAGGTCGCGGGTAATCATGGTGCGTATCATGGTGGCGTTGTACAGTATGCCGCTCTCTCCAGCTTGGCGTACTACTTGGGTTAGGCAGGCTTGGAATATTGTGAGACCATAACCAGAAAGAATGTCGGCCGATAGGGCTGGCGACTCATCTTCACCAACTGGGGGGAGCTGAGCAGTATCGCCTATCAGCATTAGTTGGCAGCTGCGGCCACTATATACATATTGTATTAGGTCGTCGAGTAGGCATCCTGTTCCGAACGAGTTATCTCCAAAGCCACTATTGGCTATCATAGATGCCTCGTCGACTATAAAAAGGGTATTGGTATGCAGATTGTTGTTAAGGTTGAAAATACCACCACCAGAAACGGCAGAGCGCTCGCGGTATATGCGGCGGTGTATGGTGAAGGCTGAGCATCCGCTATAGTGCGAAAGAACTTTGGCGGCTCTCCCCGTGGGTGCCAAAAGTACCATCTTTTTGCCCAACTGCTTCAGCGAACGTACCAAGGCTGACACGGTAGAAGTTTTGCCCGTACCGGCCGAGCCGCACATAATCATAGCAGTGCGGTCGTGGCGTGAGGCCAGAAAACTGGCTATTTCGCTTATAGCACTGTGCTGATCGGCAGTTGGCGTAAATCCCATCTGCCGTTCTACGTGCTGGACAAACTCACCAATGGTCATGCTGGTGTGTAAAAAAGTTTATCTGAATATAGAAAAGTTTACGCTTCCGTAAGCTCTATGTTCAATAAAGTGAGGATGTTGCTCAAAATGGTTGCTTTTGCCGTGTTCGAATACGAAAATACCATCGGGTTTGAGCATATTGTGGGCAAATATTAGGTCGGGTATACTTTCGAGTTGCTCAAGGGCGTATGGCGGATCGGCAAAGATAAGGTCGAACTGTCGGCTGCAACTCTTAATAAAGCGGAATACATCGCCCCGGATGAGTATGTGGCCCTCAGTGTTAAGCTTGCTTACGCACTGGCGTATAAAGGCGGCATGGTCGCGGTCGGCCTCAACGCTTACAACTTCTTTACAGCCACGAGACAACATTTCGAGCGATATGCTGCCCGTGCCGGCAAAAAGGTCCAAAGTCTCGGCGTCGTCAAGACTGGTGTATCCGTTTAGTACATTGAAGATGTTTTCTTTGGCAAAGTCGGTGGTGGGTCTTGCCTTGAACGAGCGCGGTATATCGAAGCGCCTTCCCTTGTATATTCCGGTGATTATTCTCATCTTCCTCTCATATAAAGTGTAACCATATCGAGCGTTATTCCCTTGATGTCGGTAATGGGAGCTCTGTTGAATTCGGCAGGAATGTTCATGGCGTATGCCTTGTTAAGGTATCGGCGCAACTGTTGCAGTAAACTGTCCTCGTCAATGAGTGTGCCGGCAATATAGAGTTCGTCTTTCTCTGCATCCATCTGCAGTAGCTTCCATACATGCAGTATATAGTACACGCAGTCTTGTATTCGGGTGGCGTTATAGGAGTTACAGAAACTGAAACGATTTTTGTTAAAAGCGAATATGCCTACGCTACCATCGTGGAAGTAAGCGTATAACTGGCGATGCAGACTTACGGGACTACGATGGTGCATATAATTCCATACGGGTTGCTCTACTGGCATGTAGATTACGTTGGTATAATGGTCGTCAATTACAGCTTTCAGGTCGGTGTTTATGGCCATGAGTACTACAGCATTCTGCTGGGGCAAAACACAGTGTATGACCGTAGTGTTGGGCTGGGTGACAAAGGTGTAACGGAACATGGCTTCGGCCTGTTCTTCGTTGAATTCTTCGATGGGTACCAGCATGGTAGGTGCAGCCAGCATTACTTGTGCCCGGTCATAGCCTTTGCGTGTGAGTAGAGCCGACTGGCGGAATGCTTCACGCAAGTTGGCAGCTATCGAGAAACCGCTCTTTACGGTATATGTTTCGTAGGCTACTCCCTTTATAGCCGTGTTGTCGGCCACGGCAAAGGCGAGTGATTTGTAGCCTATGCGGAGTGTTATGCGCGGTTGTCTAGTTGTTTCATTCCCAGTTTCCAGCATTGTTGTCAGGTGTTGTGAGGTCTCCTATTTTAAGTCCGGCGTATTGGCCGTTTTCGTTTGCTTGGTGTGTAAGTTTTTCTATTTCGCTGGCATCCAGTCCATTAAGATAGTCATCGTAGCTGGCTCCGCATTCGGTAAGGCGTATGCCGTTACCGTTGGCTCCAGTATAGATGGCTGTCTTTATTTCAAACTTTTTGCCGCGGCTATAGGGTATTACGGCCGTGCGCTTGTTTATCAGCCCGTTGGCGATGAGCGAATCTATATCGGGTGCATAGACACCGTGACGGGTGTGATAGGTTTCTTGGGCAGTGCGTATTTTCTGAAGACAATCTATTACGGCCTGTTCGCGATGCTTGCGTTCGTGTTCGAAACGTATGGGCGAACTTATGCTGAGCCAGCATAGTACTATAAGCAATACCACGCATCCACCCATGAGTAAATTGTTGCCTTTTTTGATGTCCATACAGATGCAAAGTTAGGAAAAAACTCTGGTTTTGCTGAGGTTGACACTGATAAAAATGTGAATGCGTACGTATTTCTTGTGTTTGGCAAACCTGTATTGCCGTTAATGAGTTACATTAGCGGCGAGAGCATGTGAATAGCCCCATCTAAAAGGCGCTGGCCAATTGATGTGTGGTGGAATAGTTCGTTGTCGTTAAGTGATGTGCAGTATTTTAGGTCGCCAATGAAGAGCATCTTCATTCGCAGGGCCATCTCTACATCGTATATGAACATATTGGATTCGCAGTTATTCTCAAAGCTACGGAAGTCTACATTGGTAGAGCCGCACGAACAAACCGAATCGTCGCATACCAGCAATTTGGTGTGGTTTATGCCTGGTTTGTAGAGATAGAACTTTACACCAGCTTCGAAAGCTTTGTCTACATAAGGCCGGGCGGCGTGTTCTACAAACCATTGGTCGGCGTGTTCGGGCAGTATTATCCGTACATCCACGCCCGAAAGAGCCCTGGTAGTAAGTGCCAGGAGTACAGGCTGTGGTGGAAGGAAATAGGGAGTCTCAATAAAAACATACTTACGGGCCCTGTAGATGATACTGATATAGCCTTGCATAAGTCCGTGCCATGGCATAAGCGGACTGCTTACCACCTCTTGGGCAAGACAGTCGTTTTTAGGTACATTATGTACAGGATAATACTTATCATCGTTCAGTGTAGAATGGCTCACAAGATGCCAATCGTCGATAAATGTGCGCTGGAGCGAAGATACTACGGCACCGCATACACGCAGATGGGTGTCGCACCAGTTACGGCCACGTCCTCCTTTAGCATAGCGTAAGGCAATGTTCATACCGCCAATGTACCCAGTGTTACCATCGATGACACATATCTTGCGGTGGTTGCGATAGTTTACCTTACCGGTAAGCGATGGGAAGCGTACCGGCATGAAAGCCTCTACATCTATTCCTTCTTTACGCATACGCTCGAAGAATCGGTTGCTGGTTTTCCAGCTACCTACATCATCGTAGATTACCCTTACTTCTATTCCCTGGTGTGCCTTGTCGATAAGTGCATCGGCAACAAGACGACCAATGGCATCGTCGGTGAAGATATATGTAATAAGGTGAATGTGACTTTGTGCATTGCCAATGTCGCGCAACAATGAGAGAAAAAAGTCAGCTCCTTCAGTGAGTATCTTGAAATGGTTGTTCTTGAAAGGAAATCCCATGCTGATAGAGGCAAAGAAATTAATGATGCGCTCATGGCGGGCCGGGATAACCAGATCGGTTTGTGATACAAACTCGTGTATGGTGCGCTCGGCAAGAATCATGTGTGTACGGTTGCTCAGAATACGTTTCTTGTGCAAGCTCTTGCCAAAGAAATAATATAGAACAAATCCCAATATAGGTATAAACACAATGGTCATTATCCAGAACATGGCCTTGAACGGCTGTAGTTCTTCGAGCAGCACGTTTACCACCGCTATAGTCACCATAACTATATCAATGGCCAGTACCGTAAGGAGGATAAACCAAATCATGACTATTGCTTGGTTTTCTGTATGTCGGCGAGTTTCTGTATGGCAAAATCACTGTTGGGATTGCCGTCAAGCATAGTGCGTAGCCAAGTTTCGGCTTCATCTGTACGATTGGTGTTTAACAGATATTCAGCCTTGCGGCGTTGCAGGAAATAATAGAAGTTGAGGAAATTTACATTCATCCGCCCCATGGCCATTCGTTGTCTGAGGGTGTCTAAAGCGGTGTCAATAAAGCGCATGGCATCGGTGTCGCCCATGCTTACTATACAGTTTACGTACTGTTCGTTGTAGATAATGTTGTTAAGTGGAAGTGTGTGGAACAGGTAAAAATGTGCTTCCTTGAATAGTTGCAGATGGTAGTAGCAACTGCCCAGCAAGTAGCATACTTCGTAATAATTGCGCTTCTCGTCGTTGGCCAGACTGTCGAACTTGGCAGAGTAGTAGTTGTGGACGGCTGTAAGCGAGGGGATAGCTTCAAAGTATCGGTGGTCAAGGTATCGCTGGTGACCAATATAAATAAGGTTGGCCATATCTGGATTTTCGCAAGCGGCAAGTAGACGTTGGGTAGCTGTGGATTGTTGTAGGTTGGCCTCGGCTCGCATCTCGCGCCATTGATAGGCAACGGCTTCAAGTTGTTTCTTGACACTAATCTGGTCGTAGCCGGCCACGATAGATTGGCATTTGGCCACTTCGGTTGTAAATGCGCTTGTTGTAGAATTAGCAGGCTGGGGCATGAGTGTAGTTGTAACCCGATAATAGAGTACAGAGCGCGTGGTTCGCTCTACGGAAAGATGTATGCAGGCTGAGCGATTACCCGTGTCGCTATCGTCAGTGCTGAATGAAAGTTCAACTGTGGCTTGGTTATGTGTTATTTGGCCATTGTTGATAATCAACAAATGCAATGGGTAATTATAGATGTCGTCTGCTGTGGTAGGAGAGGGTATAGATTCGTTGCCGCTCCATGCTGTCATGGTGGCAAAACGGCAACAGGTAAGGCCAAAGATACGTGAGAGCAGTTCGCCGGGGGTTATTATAGGCTCGTCTATGGCTTCATGCCCGTTGAAAGGATTGCTCTGCTTGCTGATTTCCAACTCATGCAATAGGTCTAATTCACCGCTCCATTCGGCCGAGGCCACTTCAATATCGGCACATTCTGCTTTGTGCGCTTTTTCTGCTTCAGTCTGTAGTTTTGCTTTCAAATCGCGTTGCATGTTGAACATATCTGCCATAGTATTGGTCAACAGCTCTTTAGCGTTGACCTTGTTTATCATCATATTGCTTATGATATGTATGTCGGCACGATGTTCTTTTTGGTCAATGGTGTAGGTGGCTTTGGTGGGGATTGCTGAAAAGGCGAAATCGTTGCATACTGTACGCAGTATGTTTATGTCTTCTAATGGCACTGAATCTATATAGTACAACGCTAAGTGTACAAACGGGATACCATCGCTTATGCTTGCCCGGAAATGGGCGCCCTGATAGTCATAGGAACAAATATCGCGATCGTCGTGCTTTTCCCATGTGGGTATACATGAAAGTTGGTCGAGGGCTTTGCCTATAAAACTTCTGAGTTGTCTTGCGTTTATCGCATCGAGTTTGAGCATTGCCAGTTTTGAACCGATAAACTTGTCGTAGAGTCCCCAAACCAAATAGACTGCCACGGCAATGATAAAGCAGATGAAAACTAAATTGTAGAGCAGATTCATAAGCGATTATATGATGATATTGTTTCCTAATTTCTGTGCATAGGCGTTGCGTACCTTCTGCATATCGGCATACTCTTTGAGCAGACTTTCCATACGTGCGGGTTCGGCTACGGCCATTGATATTTCTTTGCTGAGTTGGTGTAGGCGGCGCTCAGTGTAGTCCATACGAAAGTCAAGTACCAGATGGATAGCCTCGTTGCGCAGTTTCTCCTCAGCTTCCTGTTGTTGTACTTTGGCTTCATCGTCGTTTAGAGGCTCAGCGTTATCGTCGTTTTTAATCAGCTGTAGTTGGTCAACGCTAAGTTCGGCTGCTACCTTGCTGATGTTAATGTCTTGGTGGTGCACAAAGAATTGAACAGAATCGAAACCTTTGTCGGTACTGTGACTGAAAGCTTCGTTGAGTATTTGTGCATAGAGCGGGTTGGCCAGTGTTAGGTTGTCGGCCTGCAGGTCGTAATATATGTATTGCGCCACGGTGAGGTCTATGGCCTGGTTGTCGTTGGTGGAAATGTCTCTGAAGGCAATCTTTCCACCATTGCGGATAAGCATTTGCGCCAACATGCGTTCTACTTTTTCTTGGGATGATACCGAAGATGCGGGGGCAGCCATCATGCTGGTAGGTGTAACTATTTTTGGTGCAGAGGTTTCGCGTTTGGCCTCGGCCTTTTTGGCTTCTTTTTGCTCACGAATGAAGCTATTCATCGTGTTGATGAGTGTGGCCTCGGCTATGCCTATACGCTCTACGCAACGTTGTATATAGGTGTCGCGCAATATGGGGTTCATCACAAGCGATATACTCTTGACTATAGAATTGATGGCTTCGGTTCGCTTTACGGGGTCTGTCTCGTTCTTGAGCAACAAGTCTGTCTTGAATTGAATAAAGTCTGTTTGGTGCTGGTCTATGTATTGTTTAAGCTCTTCGGCTGTATGCTTTCTTGCAAAGCTATCGGGGTCGTCGCCATCGGGTAGTAGCAGAACCTTGAGATTCATACCCTCAGAGAGTAGCATATCGGTTCCTTTGAGCGCTGCGTGCAGTCCGGCATCATCGTCATCGTAGATGAGTGTGATGTTTGATGTGAGTCGGTGCAACATGTGTATTTGGGGGAAGCTTAAGGCTGTACCCGAACCGGCTACCACATTCTCTATGCCAGCCTGATGCATGGATATTACATCGGCCTGACCTTCAACCAAGTATACACGATCGTTCTTGGCAATGGCTTTCTTGGCTTGGAAGATGCCATACAATTCGTTGGCTTTGTGATATATTTCTGAGTCGGGCGAGTTTACATATTTCATGTTTACGCCCTTGGTGCGCTGGTCCAGTACGCGTGCAGTAAAGCCTACCACTTTTCCGCTTAGTCCTATCCATGGGAATACTACGCGCCCTGCGTAGCGGTCTATTAGTTCTCCGCGGTCGTTCTGGTAGCAGATGCCTGTCTTAAGTAGAAAGTCTGCTTGATAACCTTCACTCTTGGCACGTTTTGCCAGGGCATGACGGTCTTGCCGGTCGTATCCTAAACGGAATTTAGCTATGATGTCATCACGAAATCCGCGGCTGCGAAAATAGGCCAATCCGTAGGTGCTACCTTCGTTTTCATCTTGGAGCTGACGCTCAAAATATTTGGCAGTCCACTCGTTGACGATAAACATCGATTCGCGTTCGCTCTGTTGCTTGCGTTCCTCATCGCTCATCTCGCGTTCTTTTATCTCTATGTGGTACTTTCCGGCCAGCCATCTTAGGGCTTCAGGATAGGTCATCTGCTCGTGCTCCATAATAAAGGTTATGGAGTTGCCGCCTTTGCCACAACCAAAGCAATGACAGGTGCCGCGGGCAGGAGAAACGAAGAATGAGGGAGTGCGCTCGTTGTGGAACGGGCATAGCCCTTTGTAGTTGGCACCGCTCTTGTGGAGGGTTACAAATTCGGAGACTACATCAACAATATTGCAAGCATCTTTGATCTTGTCTACGGTTTGTCTGTCTATAAGTGTACTACTCATGGGCATCGTTGCGGATTATGCTGCAAATATACTCTTTTTTTGTGAGACCTACCAACAATCTGTTAAATTATGTGTATGAAGGGTCTAAAATTCTTAGTGACAATGGAAAAACAAAGGGGCGTGACTCTCGTATGGAGAGTCACGCCCCGTATTGGTGTATATGTAGTGCCTATTATTCGGCGGCGTTGGCTTCTACTGCGCGGAAAGCAGCGAGGTCTTCTACATTGAAATTCTGTATATAGGCAGCCTTGCCCAGTACATTCTCTTCGGCCATGCGTACATATACGTTGGCACTCTTTTCGAAGAGTTCGGGAGTGCGGCTTGCATCCTCTGTGATGAGCAGTGACATGATAATTTCGGCAGTCATATCGTAGAGACGGCGGCCAAGGAAGTCGTGTACTTCTTGGTTCTGAGCCTCTTTTACGGTATTCACAGCGGTTTCGTACAATTCTATCATTTTGGCCACGCGTGCCTGTAGTGGCTTCATGCTCTCGCTTACCTCAGTCTCAAGCATTTCTTTCATGATGGACAGATAGGTGCCGTTGGTAATGTAGCGTATGGCGGCTACTACCTGCAATTGTGTTGTACCCTCGTAGATAGAGAAGATACGTGCATCGCGGAAAAGGCGCTGACTCTTGTACTCCATGATGAAACCTGAACCACCATGTATGCTAATGGCATCGTAGGCGTTCTGGTTGGCGTACTCAGAGTTCATACCCTTGGCTACCGGTGTGAAAGCATCGGCCAACCGGGTGTACTTCTTCATCTCTGCGCGCTCTTCAGCAGTGAGTTTGCGGTCGCGTGCGATATCTTCGAGCGACTTGTAGATGTCTACATAGCGTGCTGTCTGATACAACAGTGAACGGCCGGCATCGAGTTTAGCCTTCATGCGTGAAAGCATGTCGTATACGGCAGGGAAGTTTACAATCTTCTGACCGAACTGGGCGCGCTCTTTAGCATAAGCCAAACCTTCGTTATAGGCTTCCTGCTCTACGCCTACCGACTGGGCAGCAATGCCAAGACGTGCACCGTTCATCAATGCCATTACGTACTTGATAAGACCTAAGCGGGTACTTCCACAGAGTTCGGCCTTGGCATTCTTGTATACCAATTCGCAAGTAGGTGAACCATGTATACCCAGCTTATGTTCGATGTGGCGTACGGTAACACCACCATCGCGTTTGTCGTATATGAACATAGACAATCCACGACCATCTCTTGTACCTTCTTCAGAGCGGGCCAGTACCAAGTGTATGTCAGAGTCACCATTGGTAATGAAACGCTTTACGCCATTGAGTCGCCATGTGCCGTCTTCGTCTTGTGTAGCCTTGAGCATTACGTGCTGCAGGTCAGAACCAGCATCAGGTTCGGTAAGGTCCATAGACATAGTCTCGCCCGCAGCGATGCGTGGAATATACTTTTGGCGCTGTTCTTCAGAACCGAATTCGTACAGGGTGTCAATACAACTCTGTAGGCTCCATACATTTTGGAAACCGGCATCGGCGGCCGATATTACCTCTGATAACATAGAGAATACCACATTAGGTATGTTCAGACCGTTGTAGCGGCGAGGCATTGAAATGCCCCACAAGCCGGCCTTGCGTGTGGCGTCAAGGTTTTCGAAAGTCTTGCTGGCATACACCATGCGACCGTCTACGAGATGTGGACCTTCAAGGTCTACATCTTCAGAATTTGGCTCAATGATGTTGGCAGCCACATCGCCGGTGATGTCCAGGATGCGCTTGTAGTTCTCGATGGCGTCCTCATAATTTACAGGAGCGTCAGCGAACTGGTCTTTGTCTGCATAGTTGCGCTCTTTGAGCTCAACGATGCGTTTCATCAGAGGATGGTTCAGGTGGAACGCTATCTCTGGATGGTCTGTATAGTAATTTGCCATAATTTTTTACTTGGAGTTCTGCTTGTAATACTTGATAAGTTTGGGCACCACGTCTTCTACGTTGCCTACGATAACATAGTCTGCTATCTTATTGATGGGAGCATCGGGGTCGTTGTTGACAGATATGATGATGCCCGAATCCTGCATGCCGGCGATGTGTTGTATCTGTCCAGAGATACCGCAGGCAATATACACCTTGGGGTGTACGGTAACACCAGTCTGACCTATCTGGCGGTCGTGGTCTACCCATCCGGCATCTACTGCGGCACGGCTTGCACCAACTTCGCCATGCAGTTCTTTAGCCAGCTGGAACAGTTGGTCAAAGGCTTCCTTGCTGCCTACACCATAACCTCCGGCTACTACTATGGGGGCTCCCTTTAGGTTGTGCTTGGCAGCCTCTACGTGGCGGTCAAGAACCTTTACAACATAGGCTTCGGCAGATACATATTTGCTTACCTCGGGGTAAACTACTTCACCTTTGGCCTTGCCCTCGTAAATGGCTTTCTGCATTACACCAGAACGTACGGTGGCCATCTGTGGTCTGTGGTCAGGGTTTACAATGGTAGCTACAATGTTACCGCCAAATGCAGGACGTATTTGGTACAACAAATTGTCGTAGTGTGTACCAGTCTTCTTGTCGTCGTAGTCGCCTATTTCCAACTGAGTACAGTCTGCAGTAAGACCCGAAGTAAGTGATGAACTAACACGTGGTCCTAAGTCGCGGCCAATAACGGTGGCGCCCATCAGAGCTATCTGTGGTTGCTGCTCCTTAAAGAGATTTACCAAAATGTCTGTGTGGGGAGCCGATGTATAGGGGAAGAGCCCCTCGCCATCGAATACAAACAACTTGTCTACACCATAGGGGAGTATTTGGTCTTCTACCTGGCCTTTAATGCCAGTGCCGGCAACGATGGCGTGTAACTCTACGCCCAACTCGTTGGCCAGCTTGCGGCCTTTAGTAAGCAATTCCTGAGAAACCTCGGCTACCTGTGTGCCTTCGATTTCACAATATACAAATACGTTGTTCATATCCTTAACCTATAATCTTTTCGTCTAACAATTCCTTTACCAATCCTTCAATATCGGCATCGCTTGCCGTAAGGGTCTTGCTCTCCTTGGCCTGGAACACAATGTTCTTTACGGCCTTAACCTTGGTGGGCGAGCCGGCCAGACCGCACTGTTGTGGGTCACCGTCTACATCGGCCACGGCCCATTGGTTGAGTGTAAGGTAAGGACGCTCGTCGTAGAGTGCAGTCCAAGGCTCATCGCCCTTGCGCTCCATGGGACAAGTAGCGTACTTGTACTTCATCACCAATTTGGCGTTGCATGGACGGCAGGGGGCGGCACTTCCGTTTACGGTTACCACTACAGGTAGCGGAGCCTCTACCGTTTCAACACCTCCATCTATATGGCGGCGTATGGTGGCCTTGCCATTTTCAACTTTGATTATTTCTTCTGCATAGGTTACTTGGTTGAGGCCCAGTTTTTGGGCTACCTGAGGACCTACCTGGGCGGTGTCACCGTCGATGGCCTGACGGCCGCCGATAACGATGTCAACATCGCCTATCTTTTTGATGGCTGTAGCCAATGCATACGATGTGGCCAGTGTGTCGGCTCCGGCAAACAAGCGGTCGGTAAGCAACCAACCAGTATCTGTACCGCGGTAGAGACCCTGGCGGATTATTTCTCCGGCACGGGGAGGGCCCATAGTGAGCACGCCTACGGTGCTGCCGGGATTCTGCTCTTTCAGGCGGAGTGCCTGCTCAAGGGCATTCAAGTCTTCTGGATTGAAGATTGCGGGCAGGGCGGCACGGTTTACGGTGCCTTCGGCGGTCATCGCGTCTTTGCCCACATTTCTTGTGTCTGGTACTTGCTTGGCAAGTACAACGATTTTCAAACTCATAAAAAATATTTTATATTTATATTGATTTTAATGCAAATACGGCGCAAAATTACAAATATTTTACAGGTTGTGCAAATTAATATATAGAAATCTGCACAATATTGTCCGTACTGTGCACAAAGCGCAATTTTTGTGCAGTTCTTACCTTTCAGAGCTCTGATAGTGCTGGAGGTAACTCCATTATGGGTGGTTCTATAAATTAGCTTTGGCCGACTTTGGAATTATTTTCGAGAGCA
>CAVHVH010000063.1:0-13014 GCA_963639385.1 Oscillospiraceae bacterium | reverse complement strand
GGTATCAATATTGTATGCCGCGCCATTGAAGAGCCTCTACGACAGATTGTAGCCAACGCTGGTGGCGAGGGTGCCGTAGTTGTCAACAAGGTTCGCGAAGGCAAGGGGGACTATGGTTACAACGCTCGCAAGGATATCTACGAGGATCTTCGCGCCGCTGGAGTTATTGACCCTGCCAAGGTGGCTCGTGTAGCACTTGAAAATGCAGCCTCTATCGCAGGTATGTTCCTTACTACAGAGTGTCTAATTGTAGACAAACCTGAGGAGAAAGCTCCTGTTGCACCTGCACAGACTGGAATGATGTAAAAAGCACATCAGATATTTTAGCGGCCAAGGGCAAATGCTCTTGGCCGTTTTTTTATACCTTCCAATATGTTTTTCAGAACTGGATATCTTGGGGCTTTATCCTATCCGCCTCCGTTATAGGCCTTATCACCCTACACGGAACACCGCATGCCACAACACCTGCAGGAATGTCTTTGGTAACTACCGCCCCTGCAGCTATTACCGAACCTTCGCCTATAGTAACACCTCCAAGTACTGTGACGCATGCCCCCAACCACACATTGTTGCAGATATGGATTGGCTTGCTCTGCGTGAGCGGTTCTGTGCGCCGTTGGTCATAATTGATAGGATGCCCAGCACAGGCCAACACAGATTTCGGTCCAACAAATACATCTTCACCTATATATATCGGTGATGTGTCGAGAAATACACAATCGAAATTGACAAACGTAAATTGCCCGCCGGCAAAGTGTGTATTAATACCATAGTCAAAGTGAATGTTTGGCATAATGACCACATTATCGCTCCAAGTACCCAACAAATCTTTGAGTATAGCGGCCTGTGTATCAGTTTCCAACGGGTCGCTAACGTTATACTTCCAACACAAATGCCGTGCCTTCTGTTGTATTTCCTGCGGAATATGAATCACGTTGCCCGCATATGGTGCATCAGCAGTTACAATGCTATACACATCTTGTTTTTCCCGAATATCATTCATCATACTTCTTGTATATAATAAGGTGAACTTTAGATTTCACCACATATCTGTAATTTTCACTTAAAGAAGAATGTGTTGTAGCCTTTGAAATAGACTCACATATTAAGGGTAAAATTACGAAAAACATGCCGTAAATGAGTGCCCAAACAAGTTAATTATTATTAACCCGCAACTATTGGTAGGCTTATAGACGTGCCACTTATATCAGACTATCAGGGAGATGCATTCACCACTTCTTGTGCAGACTTCATTATTGATTTATGCGCATGTATAGAGAATTGACATTCTCATTTTAGGGCGGTTCTATAAATTAGCGTTGGCCGGCTTTAGAATTATTTTCGAGAGCAATGTGTAAGTGAACGAAAGGGCTATGCGGGCATTCTTCGCAAAGCTCAGACCTTACATGGAGAGAGAGAACTGGCACTTTGAACCGAAAAGAAACCAAAAGACGATAAAACGTCATCTCGCAATGAAGGTATAAACTTAACGGTGGTAATTTTTAGAACCACCCTTTTATGAATTTCCCATTAGTTCTATTCTCTTTGAACACAAAAAACAACAAATCCAATAAAAAAAGATAATATAAATTTGGAGAATTAAAGAATTGTCACTACCTTTGCATCGCATTTGAAAACGGTGCGTGGCTAACTGCCATAAGGAAGGATGGGTGAGTGGCTGAAACCACCAGTTTGCTAAACTGACGTACGGGTTTACCGTACCGGGGGTTCGAATCCCCCTCCTTCCGCAACGTATTTCAAGCATTATAGCCTAACGCTCGGTTCATCTAACGGTTAGGATACAAGATTCTCAATCTTGGCATAAGGGTTCGATTCCCTTACCGAGTACTATATTTCCCACAACTTTCCTTGGTTATAGTTTATTATTTTAATCTTTACACATATAACCAATATATTACATTCTTTTTACAATTCATCACTATAGATATTATATTTCCATGGCATTAGCTTGTGTTAAATGGAGTCAAGAATATAGAAGGGGGGGCGCACATCAAGTTAAGTACGTCCCCCCCCCTTCTATATTCTTGACTCAAAGATTTCTACATTACACCGTCTTCACGCAGTTTAAGTTGCCAGTTCCAAGCACTACGCATAACATCATCAAGAGATGTGTCAGCTTTCCAGCCTAATACTTCATTGGCATGTGTGCAATCACCCCATATCTTTTCAATATCACCCTCACGACGCGGACCATATTTCCAATTGAGCTTTACGCCTGTGGCCCGCTCAAAAGTCTCTACTATCTCCAAGGTAGAGTTGCCCTTGCCGGTTCCTATATTAAAATATTCTATAGGCTCTGTATCCTTGTCCAACACACGAGCCATAGCTGCGACATGAGCCTTGGCCAAGTCTACTACATAGATATAATCGCGTATGCAAGTCCCATCAGGTGTATTATAGTCGTTTCCAAAAATGGTAAGTTGTTCACGCACACCTATCGCAGTCTGGGTAACATAAGGTATAAGATTATTGGGCACACCATTGGGCAATTCGCCAATAAGAGCCGAAGGATGAGCACCAATAGGATTGAAATAACGCAACACGATACTCTTTATGGGTGCACCGCTGTTAATATCGTCCAAAATTATCTGTTCATTAACCTCTTTGGTATTTCCATAAGGCGAAGTGGCCTTTTGGTGAGGAGCATTCTCTGTCACTGGCAAATTTTCTGGTTTGGGCTGCCCGTAAACGGTACACGAAGAAGAAAAGATAATACCCTTAACATTGTACTTGGGCATAAGTTCAAGCAGATTAACCAGCGATACAATATTATTATGATAATATAACAAAGGCTTCTGTACACTTTCTCCTACGGCCTTGGATGCTGCAAAATGGATAATTCCCTCTATGTCGGGATATTTTTCAAACACCTTTTCTGTAGCTTCTCTGTCACGGAGATCTACTTTCTCAAACGCAGGACGTACTCCTGTTATCTTCTCAATTCCATCAAGTACCTTCTCGTTAGAATTGGACAAGTTGTCAACTACAACTACCCGATAACCAGCCTGCTGCAACTCAACAGTGGTATGAGAGCCTATAAAGCCTGTACCACCTGTTACCAAAATTGTCTGCTTCATATTTTTGATATTAGTAAATATTTAATTTCAATTTATTATACGTCCTACATGCCAAAAACGGCTTTCAACCCACTGTCAACACCACTGAATCCCATAAAAGCAAGACTCAGAAGACCTGCTGTTACTAGTACAATAGCCATACCACGCATACCTTTAGGTATCTGTACCAATGCCAATTGTTCTCTTATTCCGGCAAAAACTGTAAGTGACAGGGCAAAGCCCAATGCTATAGAAAAGGCGTAAACAACGCTCTCCATCAGCGTATATTCCTTTTGAACTACAAGTATGGCCACACCCAACACAGCGCAGTTGGTAGTGATAAGCGGTAAGAATATACCCAACGCCTGATATAATGCTGGCGACACCTTGCGCAATATAATCTCAACCATCTGCACCAATGATGCTATGACCAAAATAAAAGCCAATGTTTGCAGATACTGTAATCCTAACGGCTCTAACAATGCATACTGCACAAGATAGGTTACTATGGTTGACAATGTTAGAACAAATGCCACAGCCATTCCCATTCCCAATGCGGTATCTATCTTTTTGGACACGCCCAAGAAAGGACAAATGCCCAAGAACTGTGACAATATAATATTGTTAACAAATACTGCAGAGATAAATATCAGTATATATTCCATAGTCTATGCTTTTTTAAAATGATTGAACACCGCTACAAGATAACCCAAGCCGATAAACGCACCTGGAGGAAGTACAAACAATAGAATATTGGTAGTTTCTGGCATGAAAGCATAGCCAAAAAGAGAACCAGCTCCCAATATTTCACGCACCGATCCTAATAGAGTCAATGCCAAGGCAAACCCTAAGCCAATACCCAATCCGTCGGCAATACTTGCCAATGGAGTATTTCTACAGGCGAAAGCCTCTGCTCTGCCCAGGATGATACAATTGACTACTATCAACGGAATGTAAATGCCCAAACTCTTATTAACTTCCGGAAGATAAGCCTCTATAAACATCTGAAGAATTGTAACAAAGGCTGCTATAACCACTACAAATACTGGTATACGCACCTTGTCGGGAGTAATATTCTTGATACAAGAGATTGCAAAGTTAGTGCATATCAGTACGGCCATTGTAGCCAATCCCATCATCAAACCGTTTGTGGCACTGGTAGTGGTAGCCAGCGTAGGGCACATTCCCAACAGCAATACAAACGTGGCGTTTTCCTTAACTACACCGTTAAATACTATATCGAGTAATTTCATCTTCTATCCTTTCTTTACTTTAGTTGCACCCGTTTTAGCATCGGCAGCCTGCTTTATATAAGCAGAATATGCCTGGTTTACTGCTTTCAGAAAAGCCCTTGATGTTATGGTAGATGCGGTAATTGCGTCTATGTCTCCCCCATCTTTTTTTACTGTTAAGGGCGTAGCTGCGTTCATACCGATAATGTTTCCTTTGCCCGTTTTTTGGAACCAGGTAGCAGCCTTTGCTCCAAGTCCTGGAGTTTCTGCATGCTGCAATATGGTATAACCTGTTACAGAACCATCTGGAGCAAATCCTACCAAGACACGCAAATCTCCACCAAACCCCATCGTCTGACTCTCTACTGCAGCGCCGCCTCCAACTATGCTATGCATAACCAGGGATGTTGGTTTCCCGGCTACAGCAATTTCTACCGTATCGGTACGCAACACTGTTACATTGTTGTTGCCCATCACTGTACGTATGCCTTCTGCCAGGGTTTTCGTTTTCTGTATAGCCTTTGCATCCTCTGTAATATGATTAACCATGGCTAGTAAAAATCCAGTAACAAGCGATACACCAACCAATACAATTATCATATTGGTAAGAGTCGATTCTATCTTTTTCATTTTTTTACCTCCCCAAATCGTTTAGGTTTGATGTAGAAATTGATGAGTGGCGTAAAGGCATTCATAATAAGAATGGCAAACGACATTCCCTCTGGATAGCTTCCCCAATTACGTATTACAACAGTAAGCACACCTATACCCACGGCATAGATTATCTGTCCGCAACGAGTCATTGGCGATGTAACATAGTCGGTGGCCATAAAAATGGCTCCCAACATCAAGCCTCCACTAAGCAGTACTGCAATAGGATTGGCATAAACCGGGTTTGCCACATGCAGCAAGGCACTCAGCACAAATACAGTAAACAATATTACCACTGGAATATGCCAGGTAATAACCCGTCGCCAAAGCATCCATACCAATCCCGCTATCAAGGCCAATGCACATACCTCACCGATAGTACCCGCACCACATCCATTAGTTACATTGCCCAACAACATATCCAATGTGCCAGGCAGTTTTTCCAATACCGACACATCTCCAGTCTTGATGGCTGTTTTCATCAAACTTAGCGGCGTAGCTCCAGTAACGGCATCTGTATAAGCCAGTCCTTGACCAGCCACAGGCCATGATGTCATAGCGGCCGGGAAACTCACCAAGAGGAAACAACGCCCTACTATGGCGGGATTGAAAATATTGCAACCCAAACCGCCGAAAGTCATCTTGCCAATACCTATCGCTACCAGCGCCCCAACAATTATCATCCAAATAGGAAAATTGCTTGGCAAGTTCATTCCCAACAACAAGCCGGTAATACATGCCGACCCGTCTAACAATGTGGTTGGGCGATGCAGTAGGTAACGTGTTATAGCCCACTCAAAGAACACACAGGCCGCCACACTTACCGAACAAACCACTACCGAGCCTAAGCCGAAATAATAAAACGACACCAGCAACGCTGGAACTAATGCTATCAATACATTATACATATTGCGTTCCACGCTGTCACCGCCATGGACATGGGGAGAAAGGGATATTATCAATTTGTTCATTTTATTTCTTCTGATTACGTGATTTAATGTTTGCCATTACCTTGCCCTTTCCTATCAGTATATTGTCAAGAATGGGGCGACATGAAGGACAGGTAAACTGACAACTGCCGCAAGCTATGCACGAAACTATCTGCTCTTGTTCAGCACGGTCATACATAGCATTGGCCGAAAGTGTGGCCAACAAATAAGGTTCAAGCCCCATAGGACAAGCATCTACACACTTTCCACAACGGATACAGGGCTTAACTTTGCCACGATGTGCATCTTTTCCACTAAGCACGGTTATAGCGTTAGTACCCTTGCATACTGGAACATCAAGCGAGGCTACCGCCTTTCCCATCATAGGGCCACCAGCCAACACTTTATTGTCTATTTTAGGCAAAGAGCCGCTGAGCGACAACAACTGCGAAAATGGAGTACCCATTCGCACAAGATAATTGGCTGATTTGCCCAAAGCAAGACCTGAAACAGTAGTATAACGTTCAAAGAGTGGCTTGCGTTTCATCACCGCCTGATATACAGCATAGGCAGTAGCCACATTCTGCACTATAGCACCTACGCTTACAGGTATAGCTGGCGGTGCTGGAACTTGTCTGTGGATAACCGCATCTACCAGTTGTTTTTCACCTCCTTGCGGATACTTCATCTTAAGCGGAACTATATTAACATCGTCACGAAGAGCCGTTTTTTCCTGCATTATGCGTATGGCTTCAGGCTTGTTTTCTTCTATACCTATATAGCCACGTGATACCTTGGCGGCCCGCATAAGTAGATCTAAACCTACCAGTATCTCATCGGCATGTTCTATCATAAGCCTGTAATCTGAAGTGATGTATGGTTCACACTCCACCCCATTGAGTATCACACATTCGGCCTTTTCTGTTGGTGGCGGACATAGTTTTATATGACAGGGAAATCCAGCACCGCCCATTCCTGTAACACCTCCCCATTTTACACGGCTCACTATTTCTTCTGAAGTAAGTTCGGGATGTTTTTCAAGGGTTTCCAATTTTTCACTGCGGTCTATAGTTTCCTCCCATTCATCGCCTTCTACCTTGATAATTATCGCAGGCCTGCGATAGCCTGTTGCATCAACAACAGTATCTATCTTGGCTACTGTACCCGACACCGACGAATAAATTGGAGCCGACACAAAGCCTCCAGCCTCGGCAATGAGCGTACCTACTTTTACCTTGTCACCCTTTGCCACCACGGGCTTGGCAGGTGCGCCTATGTGCTGTGAAAGGGGAAATATTGCCTCAACGGGCAATGGTGCTTGAACCGTGGCTATATCTGCCGCTATTTTATGCTCTGACGGATGTACTCCACCTATCTTGAATGTATGCAGTTTCATGCTTCTGTCTCCTTTTTCTTGACGGGAAAATTTACTTTAACTATGGCACCAGTAGGACATTCGGCCACACACTTGGTACACATACGGCATTTGTTATAGTCGATATACGACAGAAAGCCCTCAACGGTAATGGCACCGAAGGGACAAATTTTCTCACATTTTCCACAACCTATGCAGGCCACTTGGCAAGACTTGCGTGCCACCGGACCTCGATCTTTATTGACGCAGTTTACATATACCCGGCGTCCTTTGGGTCCTTTCTTTCTAAGTTCAATTATGTGGCGGGGGCAAGCCTTTGCACAACTGCCGCAACCGGTACATAATTGCTCGTTTACCTCGGGCAGTCCCGTTGCCGTATTGATTACAATGCCGCCAAACTGACAAGCTGCAGCACAATCGCCACACCCCAAACAACCATAGCCGCATCCCGTTTCTCCGGCACCTGTTGCATTGACTGCCGCACAAGTATGCAGACCTTCATAGTGGGCCACCTTACTGCGGTTTTCGCAGGTTCCGTTACAGCGAACTACCGCAACCATCGGCTCGGTAGTCTGTACTGTCATACCCAATACACCAGCTATCTTTCCCATAGCCTCATCACCACCTACTGGGCAACGCAGTCCTTCTATACTGCCACTGTCGACACCTTTGACAATAGCTTCTGCCAAAGCTACACATCCGGCAAAACCGCATCCTCCACAGTTGGCACCCGGAAGACAGTCTTGCACGTCTTTTATACGTGCATCTTCCTTGACAGAAAATCTGCGTGATACAAAGTACAGTATCACTGCCGCTAACAAAGCTACACCGCCAAGTGCTAGCATCGCCACTACAATATAATTCATGTCATTCATATTTTTCAATGCTTATATACACGCCTCTGCCCACTATTTTACGGCAAAGATATAACAATATATAATAAGGTATAAGGACTAACAAGCCGAAAACGGCAGATCTCATCTCGCCTATATGAAATACTACTCTAGAAAAGGCGATAGTGCCCAATAGCAAAATTAGGGGAATAGTAAATCCCAATAACAACGCTCTTCTTACCGACGACGACGATGTTACAACCCTAACCCTATCGCCTACCTTACAAGCAACTCCACGTTTTATCGGTACGCTAACTAGTAAGTCTCTGCACTCCGATGCATTGCAACGAGCCGACATTACACATCCCCCACAAGCCGACTGGCGCACTATACGCACGTCAATACTTGTCGGAGTTATTCTATCTACCACGCCATCTCGCCGCACGGCATGGGCTGACTGGCAAAATGTTTCTGCAAATGCTGTCAAATTAATTCTTGCTCAAAAACAGGCTTTTCTGCCTATATACCTATGCGCAAAATTACTTATTTTTTATGAATTGGCATACGCTTTGACTATAAAAATAAGTAGCACTTTCAATATTGCCCGAAACGTTTAGGACAATATTAATAGCTACAACAAAAAACTTATACTTTTTCTTTGTTTTTTACCCTACATCCACTATCTTTGCATATACATAATACCATTGTACGGATTGTACGGATTATCCGCACCATGGAACACTAACAAACAAAGCCTACGGCATGAAAGCTACAGAACAAACGGTGCAACAAGTAGAACGCGCCATTAGAAGAACAGCACAGAAATTTCCAGCAGACAGCGAAACTTCTGTAATTACAGACATCCATTTCAAGGTTTCGCCTGATAGCGGTGAATTGGTATCGTTCGATGACGATGACCAGGAAATTAACCGCTGCGTAGTAGAACAATGGATAGAATGTAACGATGACGAATTCTACACCCATGTCACCACGCTACTTACCAACACACTGAAACGAATGAGTGATACTGTTGACAATATGGGTATAATGAAGCCTTTTGGGTTTGTATTGGAAGACGAAGACCGCAATGCCATAGCCGATCTCTACTTGGCCGACGACGACACTGTAATCATAGGCGATGATTTGATGAAAGATTTAGACTCTGACCTAAATTCATTCTTTGACAAACTGATGAAAGAATAATACACACCCTACCCTATAGTATACGCCTCCACAATTCAGAAACTGTTGTGGGGGCTTTTTTATTGATGGTTCAAAAAAAAATAATAACAAAGCTGCAACTTTTCCTGCCATTACGTCGTCAAACAGGAAAACAAACAAAAACAATGACAATTATGAGACGAACTATCCTTATGGCTCTTGTAGCCATACTTGGTTGCACAACAATGCAAGCCACAGAGAAAAATGACAATGCCACTGAAGCTAATACTGTATCTGAACGTAAAGTGGGAGATTTTACAAAGATTGAGTTTACCGGAAGTTTCGATGTGGTATATACCCAAGGCAACAAGACTGGTGTAAAGGTTGTTGGCAATACCGATTATGTAAAGCGCATAAACACTATCGTAGAGAAGGGTGTGCTGAAGATTTGGGCTAGCACACAGCGAAACTCGGGGTTCAACTTCTTCAATTCTTTTGCCGACGTAAAAGTCTATGTCACATCACCTGACCTTATAGGACTAACCATTAAAGGTAGTGGAAACTTTGAATCAAAAAGCAAGATAGATAGTGACAATTTGGCCATCAACGTCATTGGTTCGGGCGATGTAGATCTTGCAGATATTATCTGTGACAACTTAAAACTCAAACTGCAAGGTTCGGGCGATGTTGAAATCAATAGTCTGCGCTGCGCCACTTCGTCTATCGACCTGCAAGGCTCTGGCGATATCAAAATTATTGAATACCAGGTAAAAAATACCAATATAGGCGTGTACGGATCAGGAGACGTAGCGCTTACTGCCAAGAAATGCGGAACTATCAATGCTATAGTCTGTGGTTCGGGCGACATAACCTTGAGCGGTTCTGCACAACATCTCAACAAGACAATACGGGGCTCTGGCGATATTAGCTCTTCACGCCTAAGCACAAAGTAATGTAGACTTGTCAAAATTGTAAATTTCAAGAGAAGCATTCTATAAGGCCCATCTTCTAACTTATCGTGTAGAAGATGGACCTTATAGAATGCTCGAAAAATCGCTCCTAGTTCTCTATCAGCGAAACATAGCGGCCTATCCATCTACGTCCTATGGCCGTGTGTTCTATCACCCCTTCGGTTAACGCCACCCCTACCAAAGCGGTAGCGATACCCAATAATACATCTATAATATAATGGTGACAAGTATAAACGGCCGTAAACCATATACCTACACATATAAAGGCAAATACTACAACCGCCCATCGCCGACAATGCCCCACTGCTGCATATATTGTAGCCACCAGCATATAAGCAGCATGCAATGACGGGACTGCAGCAAAAACATTTGCATTCTGTCCATACAAAGCGTGAAACACAGGAATACCTGTAATGGCATCAAAGCGGGCCAATCCTGCCATATTTCCCGGTGTATGCAATATAGGAGTAAACCCATAATTTACAGCATACCAAGGCGGAGCTGCCGGATAGATATAATAACCGCAGAAACCAATAAGATTGACCAACAAAAAGGCTATAGAAAAACGAATACACAATCTATACCGCCTACGTAAATAAAAAAACATGGCAAATGCCAATGGCACAGGCACCCAACATAAATAAAAAAGCCCTGCCATAACATCTGCAAAGACTTGATGATGTTGCGAAAGATAAACACCGGGAATTACAGTTTCTCCACCAGGAAGAGTAATACCAAAGCAGTTGAGTTCGGCGTCATAAAGATGACGCACATCTATATCGTTGACCAAATAATTGGGATAAAGGCGCATAGCATCGTACGAACAGGCAAAGATTATCCAGGGTGTCAATGCCAACGCCACGCGGCGAGTAGGCCTTATGGCCACCAGTACAATATAAGCTACTATAATATAGATACTGAACATGCTCCTATTTATTGTCGGCCGTCAAAACTCTATAACAATGCACTATACGCCAGCAGGCAGTAAGATTGGCCAGAACGGCTATAATCAGCATGCCGCCAGCCATCCACCACAGATTGGCTGTAACGCCACTCACAATGGCCGACAAGGCCGTGATGACCACACGCTCCGGACGCTGTAGTAGACCCACCTTACACTCTATACCCAATCCCTCGGCACGAGCCCTGACATAGCTTACCATTACCGAACCCAATATGGCGGCATAGGTAACAATACCTGTCCAAAACCAGCCAAAATAGACAAACACTGTAGATACACCAAAAAGTGATACCATCTCGCTATAACGGTCCAGCGTAGAGTCCCACAGTGCACCAAAAGCAGAGGATTTTCCACTTACACGAGCCAAGCGTCCATCCATCATGTCAAAAAGTCCGGCAAAAAGAATTGTTGCGCCACCCCATCCTATCATGGTCATGGCCTCTACAGGTTCACCACGGTTTACCATAA
Source organism: Oscillospiraceae bacterium (assembly GCA_963639385.1). GTDB lineage: Bacteria > Bacteroidota > Bacteroidia > Bacteroidales > Bacteroidaceae > Prevotella. Next base: position 1,356 of record CAVHVH010000063.1, on the reverse strand, counting down.
GTGCAGAAATAACAAACAATGCCGTGGCTCCTATATTACCTAAAAAGCCGATGGCAGTTACTATATTAGGAGTAATACCAATTCTTGCCATTGTCTGGATAACAGGATTGATGACTATATAAATCATCCGTTGAAGAAAGTCTCTATAATTCATATTTCTATTAATTGCTATTCATATTATCATTACGGCATGCAAATACATAACCACGCTGCATTTGGTAATTCCACAAGACGGCCACTAAGCAGGCCACCACCACTTTAGACACAATATAGCTAATGCCGGCAAACTCGGTAACTACATAAGTAAAAACAGTGTTAAGTGCTATGCTTCCAGCCCATACAAGCAGATAACGCATAGCTATCGAAAATTTACCTCTACGCTGCACTGAGAACACCCACCGGTAATTGACCGAGCAGTTAACTACTCCGCCAGAGAGTGCACCTATAAAAGTAGCATAACCATACCAAAGACCCACAAGTTCTACAAGTGCCAATGTAACTATAAAGTCTATAGCCGAAGCCACTGCTGCAGATGTTTCCGCTTTGCAGAAGGTAATAATTTGACTGCTTATACTACCCATTTTATCAACAGTATAACAATGAGCGAATAAACTCCTGCCAAAATATCATCGGCCATTACCCAAAAAGCTCCATGGCGGCAATCCAACGCCTTTATACCCAATGGTTTGAGTATATCAAAAAAACGGAATAGTAGCAATGAAGCAATTACATATTTCCATTGACTTGGTTGACACGCCATAAGCGGTATCCAAACACCCACCATCTCGTCTACTACCACCCGCGAAGGGTCTACGCCCCAGTATGGTTGTAGCCTATGCGTGGCCCACGTACCAAGCACCGTAAACACCACTATTGCAGTTAATGTTATAAATACCAAGGCCGTAGGAGACATCAAGAATGCCCCTACCAACCATAACAATGTAGCAAATAAGGCACCCGCAGTTCCTGGTCCCCATGGCCAAAAACCACTACCACATCCCGTTGCTATAAGCATAGGTATTATTGGCATTCTACTTTTCATAAATGCAAAAATAGTGATTATTAAGATAATATAAAAATCATTTAACTAAAAAATTTTGAGAGGTATTCGTAAAATTATAGACAAACATTCATAGGCCTCACGCCAAGTAGGTGTCAATTTGTAAGCACTTTTTTAGAGCGTTTGGAATATTTAACAAACTGCGCACAATTATAGTTAACATGTGTTATAAAAGTGGCAATTTTTGTCCCATTTTTTCTGATAAAAAGTGCGAAAGTTTTGGCCAAAAATAGCCCATTTTGGGGTAATTTGGGAGTTCGGGGCAGATGTGGATGGAGCCTAAAACCATAATTTTT
>CAVHVH010000062.1:0-13268 GCA_963639385.1 Oscillospiraceae bacterium | reverse complement strand
ACAGTTATAATAAGGTAGGCATTAAATCGTCAAATACTTATCTTACCTTTAACAGTGACAAGACCTTCACCGGAAAGATAGATGGTAAGACTATAAGCGGTCAGTGGACTTATACCAAAGATGACCAAAAAATGGTGCTGAAGACTCTGTTGATGAGTCTTAATGTGTATGCCAAGAAGACTACTGGTGGTATGAGCTTCTTGATGGAATCGAAGAAGATGCTGACCTTACTGCAGACTGTGGCCTCGCTGAGCGGCAATAGTACCTTGCAGACCGTAGGTAATCTTAGCAAGAGCTACGATGGCGTACGTATAGGTTTGGATATGAATAAGTAACATAGATAAAGTAATTATGGTTTTTTGAGCCACGTTTAACCTGGGAAGGGGAGGCGTGGCTTTTTTAATAGGTAGTAAAACTCTATCCCGCAATCAAAATGAACTAATGGTGGTATTTTTAGAACAATCCTGTATACCCCTTAGTCATAATGTAGAAGAATTTGTAATAAAATATGAAGAAATTTTGGCTTTGGTTTAGAATAACGCGGCCGCAGACTCTCTCGGCATCGCTATGCCCCGTAGCGGCGGCTCTATTAGCCATGCCTGGGCACGTAACCTCTGCGGCAACGGCTGCAGTTACCTTGGCGTGTGCCCTGGCTCTGCAGATACTGTCGAATCTTATTAACGACTATTACGACTTTATACGCGGTACCGACAAGAAAGGGCGTGCCGGTTTCAAGCGAGCCCTGGCCGAGGGTGAGGTTTCTTCACATCAGATGCTTACAGCATGCTTGGTGGCAGCTTCAATAAGCGTGGCGTGCGGTCTGTTTCTCGTAATCAAAGGTGGATTAGTTATCCTGGCCATAGGCATTTCAGCACTGCTTTTTGCCTGGCTTTACACGGCTACAAGTCACTCGCTGTCGTACCTGGGTATAGCAGATATCTTTGTGTTTCTCTACTATGGCGTAATAGCTGCTTCGGGTACATATTTCCTGCAAACTGGCCTATTCTCGTGGACGGTTTGGTGGGCAGGGGGCGTAAGCGGACTGGTGTCTATGTGTGTGTTGTTAATCAATAATCTGCGCGATATGGATAGCGACCGTGTTGTGGGCAAACGAACCCTACCCGTGCGGTTCGGGCGTAAGGCTGGCTTGGGGCTGATGCTCATGGTTGTACTGCTAATGCCCGTAATGGCATACTTGGCTTTCGGCTGGAGTGTGCCTATGGCGGTGATAGTTCCAGCAACGGCTCTCTTTGTGGCAACAACTCGTGCCAAAGGTGCTGCCTATAACAAACTGCTGATGTGCGCCGGACTCATTAATATATTATATGTGTTGCTGATAGTGGCACGACAGATATGGTTCTAAATTTTGTATAAATATACAGAAAGTGTAATTTTATGCATATTTTTTTGTATGATATGTCTTATTTTTGTATATTTGCACCCCGAAATGCATAAATATACAGTTTATGAAAGGAAAGAAAGACCGTATTGAAGCACTCAAGATGCTTATCTCCAGCAAAGAATTCTGTAGTCAAGAAGATGTACTTAACGAGCTGGTAAGAGAAGGCTATGAGGTGACCCAGGCTACACTGAGCCGTGATATGAAGCTGTTGAAAATTGCCAAAGCATCGAGTATGAACGGTAAATATGTATACGTATTGCCCAACGAGACTATGTACAAGCGTGTAACAACACCCAAAACGGCTCGCCAGATGTTGCAAGCGCCAGGACTGGTGTCTATACAATACTCGCAGAATATAGCTGTAATCAAGACGCGCCCCGGTTATGCCAGCGCCATAGCCTACAATATAGATAACAGTCATATAAGCGAAATATTGGGAACTATAGCTGGCGATGACACCATAATTACCGTTTTGGCCGATAATGCCGACCACGCTCGCTTGGAAAGCAAACTGTTGCAGGTAATTCCCAATTTGGTATAAAGCAGCAGAAAGTAGTTATAAGAAAAATATTATTAAGGTGGGATACATTATAGCTCACCATAAAAGATTAAAGAATACAGAAGAATGGAAGAAATTAAGGTAATGGTAGCCGACGCTTCACACGAGAAGTACGTTGACACAATATTGCAGACCATCGCCGACGCTGCCAAGGTTAGAGGAACTGGCATCGCAAAACGTACACATGAATACTTGACCACAAAAATGAAGGAGGCCAAGGCCGTGATAGCTCTGTCAGGCGATAGATTCGCCGGATTTAGCTATATCGAAACATGGGGTAATAAACAGTATGTTACTACATCGGGACTGATAGTGCATCCCGATTTTCGCAAGCACGGAGTGGCCAAACGTATAAAAGACTTAACCTTTACTCTGGCCAGAACCCGCTGGCCTCACGCCAAGATATTCAGTCTTACTAGCGGAGCAGCCGTGATGACCATGAATACGCAACTGGGATACCAGCCTGTGACATTTGCCGACCTTACCGACGATGAAGCTTTTTGGCGTGGATGCGAAGGATGTGTCAACGTAGATGTGCTAAAACGTACCGGGCGCAAGTACTGTATCTGTACAGCTATGCTCTATGACCCTGAAGAGCATCTGCCTGTGAAACTGCCACAAGAAGTTATAGACAGAATTAACAAGATAGAAAAAAGAAACAAAGAATAAGCTGGCAATCCCAGCACCCTTAAATATAGCATTATTATGAGCAAGAAAAAAGTAGTAGTAGCATTCTCGGGCGGTTTGGATACATCGTACACCGTCATGAAACTTACCGAAGATGGATACGATGTATATGCCGCATGCGCCAATACGGGCGGTTTTAGTCCCGAACAGTTGAAAACCAATGAGGAAAATGCCTACAAGCTGGGTGCCGTAAAATACGTTACACTCGATGTAACGCAAGAGTACTACAGTAAAAGTCTGAAGTATATGATCTATGGTAATGTGATGCGTAACAACTGTTACCCCATAAGTGTATCGTCAGAGCGTATATTCCAGGCCATAGCCATAGCACGTTATGCAAAAGAGATAGGTGCCGATGCCATAGCTCACGGTTCTACTGGTGCCGGAAACGACCAGATAAGGTTTGATATGACATTCCTTGTAATGGCTCCAGGGGTAGAAATCATTACACTTACCCGCGATAAGGCTCTCTCTCGTCAAGAAGAGGTAGACTATCTCAATGCCCATGGCTACTATGCCGATTTCACCAAACTCAAATATTCTTATAACGTAGGTATTTGGGGCACCAGTATCTGTGGAGGCGAACTGCTTGACTCTGCACAGGGACTGCCAGAAGAAGCATTCCTAAAGCATGTTACCCGCAGCGATGAGAGTCTACTTAAGATAACCTTTGAGAAAGGTGAGATAGCCGCTGTAAATGGCGAAAAGTTTGACGATAAGATAGCCGCCATACAGAAAATTGAAGAGATAGGTGCTGCTTATGCTATAGGGCGCGACTTCAATGTAGGCGACACTATTATAGGTATCAAGGGACGCGTAGGCTTTGAGGCCGCAGCTCCGAAACTTATCATCGAAGCTCATCGTTTGTTGGAAAAATATACCCTGAGCAAGTGGCAGCAATACTGGAAAGAACAGGTGGCCAACTGGTACGGCATGTTCTTGCACGAGAGTCAGTATTTGGAGCCCGTTATGCCTGATATCGAGGCTATGCTCACTTCGTCGCAACGCCATGTCAATGGTACGGCTATCCTGAAACTGCGCCCCATGGCTTTCGAGACAGTAGGAGTAGATTCTCCCGACGACCTGCTTAAGAGTAAATTGGGTGAGTACGGCGAAATGCAGCACGGATGGACTGCCGAAGATGCAAAGGGCTTTATCAAGGTTACCTCAACGCCACTACGTGTGTTCTATGGCATTCATCCCGACGAGAAACGGTAACAGATTTATGACATAGCATGGCTGTGTAGCTATACGGGGTAGCTTTGGTACCTTACATAGTGTGCAGGCTGGTGCTTTCTCGTGAGAAAAAATATACAAATGATTAAAATAGGAATTTTGGGCGGTGCCGGCTATACTGCTGGCGAACTTATCCGTCTGCTGCTTAACCATCCCGAAGCCGAGATAGTATTTGTAAACAGCAGTAGTAATGCCGGAAACTTGCTTACCGATGTGCATGAAGGGCTGTATGGTGAAACCGATATGCGTTTTACTGATGCTATGCCTTTTGAACAGGTTGATGTGGTGTTCTTCTGCTTCGGCCACGGCAAGAGCCAGGCCTTTCTGGCCGAGCACGCCATTCCCGTCAATGTGCGCATCATAGACTTGGCACAAGATTTCCGCATAGCGGTTCCCGGCAACGATTATGTGTACGGTTTGCCTGAGATTAACCGCACGGCCATAGCCTCGGCCAAGCATATCGCCAATCCGGGATGTTTTGCCACATGTATTCAGCTGGCGTTGCTACCTGCGGCAAAGATGGGACTAATTACCCGCGATGTAAGTGTAAATGCCATCACTGGGTCAACTGGTGCCGGACAGAAGCCTACGGTCAGCACCCATTTCTCTTGGCGCAACAATAATCTTAGCATATACAAGGCGTTCAGTCATCAGCATATAGCCGAAATCCGTCAAAGCCTCTGCCAAGTGCAGGGGCATCTTGAGTCGTCTATTGACTTTATTCCCTATCGTGGTGACTTTGCCCGTGGTATATTTGCTACAAGTGTAGTGCGTACCGATGCCGATATGGAGAGCATAGAGGCTGCCTACCGTGATTTCTACCGCGATGCCGCCTTTACCCATTATGTTGACAAGGCTATCGACCTTAAACAAGTAGTCAATACCAACAAGGCGCTTGTGCACTGCGATAAATATGGCGACAAACTTCTTGTTACCAGTTGCATAGACAATCTGCTCAAGGGTGCCGTTGGTCAGGCTGTGCAGAACATGAACCTTATGTTCGGTCTCGATGAGAAAGCTGGCCTCAGACTTAAGCCGTCGGCCTTCTGATTACAAATTTAAAAAGAAAGAAACTATGAAACTGTTTGATGTATATTCACTCTCTGATGTAAACATAGTAAAGGGTCAGGGTTGCAGTGTTTGGGACGATAAAGGACAGGAATATTTGGATCTCTATGGTGGACACGCTGTGATAAGCATTGGCCACTGCCACCCCCATTATGTAGAGATGATGACTGCCCAGTTGCAACGCTTGGGCTTTTATAGCAACTCGGTAATCAACCGTCTGCAGGAACAGTTGGCCGACCGCTTGGGGCGTGCCTGCGGTTACGAAGACTATAGCTTGTTTTTGGTCAACTCGGGAGCCGAAGCCAATGAAAACTGCTTGAAACTGGCTTCGTTCAAGACCGGACGCACCCGGGTGCTCGCTGCAGGGAAAGCCTTTCATGGGCGCACTTCGTTGGCGGTAGAGGTGACTGATATAAGCAAGTATACTGCCCCTATCAATGCCAACGGTCATACCACTTTCCTTCCCCTTAACGACCTTGAGGCATGGGAGGCTGAACTGGCCAAGGGCGATGTGGCTGCCTGTATACTGGAGTGTATCCAGGGCGTGGGCGGACTGAATATGGCTACCCCCGAATTTGCTCAGGGCTTACAGGAGGCTTGCCGTCGGAATGGAACGGTGTTGATATGCGATGAGATACAATGTGGCTATGGCCGAAGTGGTAAATTCTTTGCCCACCAGTGGCTTGGCATACGTCCAGACCTTATCAGTGTGGCTAAGGGCATAGGTAACGGATTTCCTATGTCGGGTGTAATTATCTCTCCCGATTTTGAGGCCGTAAAGGGACAGTTAGGAACTACTTTCGGAGGTAATCATCTGGCTTGTACTGCGGCTTTGGCCGTGCTCGATGTGTTCGAACAGGAACATTTGGTAGACAATGCCCATAAGGTAGGCGAATATCTATTGTCAAAACTACGTGAGTTGCAGGCCGAGACTTCGCATATAGTAGAGGTTCGCGGTCGCGGACTTATGGCTGGAGCTGTTCTTGATATTCCCCATAGCGAAGTGCGCAATCTGCTTGTACACCAGGAACACTGTTTTACCGGTTGTGCCGGTACCAACATCCTGCGTATACTCCCGCCGTTGTGCCTAACCTGCGCCCAAGTCGACGACTTTATAGATCGTCTTGGTCGTGTGCTCCGTCAATTATAACTACAAACTTTTTTAGAACCATAAGGTATGGTTTGCAGATTGTTCAGTGTAACAGTCTGCATTTTTTTGTTGTAAAATAGGTAAAAATGATATTTTACTGACGTTTTTCCTTCTTTTTCTTTAGTTTTTTCAATAAGAGAGTGTAAAAAATGGAAATCGGGGGGGGTATTTTTCATAGTTTTTTAATACCTTTGGCGCCGGAAAAAAGATAACAGGCTGCGCAGAGATGTATGTCTCCCGGCATGTGTGCAGTATTTTTAACGGGAGCAATAATAAAAATAAAACCAAAAATATGAAGAAAATCTACTTCATGCTATCGCTGTTGGCAACAACAGTAATGTCGGCGTATGCAGCCGTTAACACACCCAAGGTGGGTATTCCTGCCAACTACACGGGAACATCATTTAAAGCCACGTGGGATGAAGCTACTGATGCCACCTCGTATCTATTTAGCCTCTATACGTTAGGCGACGGTATGATTAGTTTCAACGAGACTTTTGCCAATGTTAATCAGACCGATGGCCGACTGGACACAAAGAACCCCAATATTCCTGCCGGATTTGAGCTGGATCTTACTACCAACGGTTCTAAGGAAGTGGTATATTACGGCGACCGTAACCACATCTGTATGGATGCTAATGGTGACAAGGTTTCAACCACATTCATGTTGGGTGGCAATATGTCTACTTGCATTGTCAACGCCAATCTTATCGATGCTGATGGTATTACCAAAGACAACTCAAGTATTTTCCGTATCTATCGTTATGACAAAGAGGGCGAACTGATAAGCTATGGTCAGGTAGAAGCCTACTATTTCTATCTGAAAGATCAGCTCGACATTAACGAGGCTTTCGGTTACAAAGCTGCCAACGTAGGTAAGGTGGTATTCGAACTGATTAAGACCGATGGACATGATGTAGGTAATCTGGCTATCAACTCTATCCAGTACGATTACACTGCTCCCAAATATGTGTTGCAAGACAAAGAGGTTAATAATACTTTCTATGTGGCTGACGATTTGGATGCCGAGAAGGTATATTACTATTATGTAAAGGCTAAGAACGGCGATGAAGTTTCTGATATGTCGTACGTTATGTATGTCGATGGCTTCCTTAATGTAAATGCCCTTCCTGCCAGCGATATCAAGAGTACATCGTTTACAGCCAACTGGGAGTATCTGCCTAAGGCTCTCGGTTATACTCTGCAGCCCTACCGCTACGATGTAGAGCAACAATCTGGAGTAAAAACCATATTGGCAGAAACTTTCTCTAAGTCTACAAGCGGAACTATGGCTTCTCCGGTATCAGTAGATTCTCCTGCTGACGACTATACCGACAATCCTGGATGGACTGGCGCACAAATGCTGGCTGCCGAAGGTATGCTGGGTGCCAACAGTGGTAGTCGTTTTGCTTTGGCATATGTACATTCTCCAATAATGAACCTCTCTGCCAAGAATGGTAAATACAAGATTCATGTTAAGGCCCACGGTACTGCTGGCGACAACTTGGCAGTATATCACTATGGCTATGCTACCAGCCAAGCTGATATACATCGTTCTAATTTTGATAGCGATGGTAATGTAGACGATACATGGGAAGTTTCTGATGGTAATTCTCAAACTATGCTCTCTTTCGAAGAAAGCAAGATGAAGAAGTTCTTCCTTGACGAAGTGACCATTACTCAAGAAGTTGAGGCTGGCGATATAACCACCGTTACTCTCGACGAAGTAGCTATAGATAATCCTAAGACTACATCATATGCCTTTACTGGCCTTGAAGAAAATAAGAAATATGGTTATACCGTTACTGGTTGGCGCAATAACGACTTGGGTTACAAAATCCAGTCTGAAACATCGCCTGTATGTTACGCCGACTTGAGTACTGCTACTGGCATTGACAATGCTGCTGCCGATGGTACTCCTCAGGTAACCCTCAACGGCAATACAGTTATGGTAACGTTGGCTCAGCCTTCGCCTATCTATGTATTTACTCTGGATGGCTGCAGCCGCCAGACGGTTAACGGCAAAGTGGGTGTAAATACACTGACACTCGTTGCCGGACAAGTTTACATTGTAAAGGTTGGTGGACGTGCCTATAAGGTAATGGCCAAATAACAACTTACGCTATTCTTTTCTAAGCGGCGGAGATTGCAGTCTGTATTGATGCGGTCTCCGCCGTTGCCGTTTCTTTATACATAGGTAGCGGGGGTGAAAATAATGTGGACCGTAATAGAGAAAAAACTAACAAAAGATAGTCATATCAGCTTTTTTCTGTATTTTTGTAGTCTTATGACATGGCGGATGTAACCGTCGGGAGAGCAGATGCCTATCGGGTATTGGGCATGGTTGCCCTTGGTAAGAAATTCAATAAAAAGAAATAGATATGAAGACATTTTTCAATGTAGAAGACCTGGGTGACCTCAGCAATGCACTTGCCGAGGCTCACGAGGTGAAGAACAACCGCTTTGCCTATCAGCATTTGGGTAAGAACAAAACGCTGTTGATGATATTCTTCAACAATAGTCTGCGCACGCGCCTCTCTACCCAAAAGGCCGCCATGAACTTGGGTATGAATGTGATAGTGCTCGATGTTAACGCTGGGGCGTGGAAACTGGAGACTGAGCGGGGTGTGATAATGGATGGCGACAAGAGCGAGCATCTGCTTGAGGCTATCCCTGTAATGGCAAGCTACTGCGATATTATAGCCGTGCGCTCGTTTGCCGGACTCAAAGACCGCGACTTTGACTATGCTGAGACCATTGTCAACCAGTTTGTACGTTATAGCGGTCGCCCCGTAGTAGCCATGGAAACGGCTACAGTACATCCGTTGCAGGCCTTTGCCGATCTAATTACTATTGACGAACACCGCTCTGCTAAGCGCCCTAAAGTGGTACTTACCTGGGCTCCGCACTGCCGCGCTTTGCCTCAGGCCGTGCCCAATAGTTTTGCCCAGTGGATGAACGCCGCCGATGTTGACTTGGTAGTAACCCACCCTGAAGGTTATGAGCTGGATCCTAAGTTTGTGGGCAATGCCCATGTAGAGTACAACCAGCGCAAGGCTTTCGATGGAGCCGACTTTATATACGCCAAGAACTGGAGTTGCCCCGGAGTAACGTGTCCCGATGACTATGGCAAGATTCTGTCAAAGGATATGTCGTGGACTGTTGATACCGAGCATATGAGTTGGACCAACAACGCATATTTTATGCACTGTCTGCCTGTGCGTCGTGGACTTATAGTTACCGACGACGTGATAGAAAGTGCCCGCTCGCTGGTTATACCAGAAGCGGCAAACCGTGAAATAAGTGCTCAGGTAGTACTCAAGCGCGTATTGGAATCACTTTAATACGTGTAGATACGCTAAGGTTCGCTCCTCTAAGGTGGCGATGCATACAGGTTGTAAAACGATTAATCCCGGAACGGCTCAAGCTGGTTCCGGGATTAATCGTTTATGGCGGTATTGTAGAGTATTGTCTTTTTTGCCCCCTTTTCAGTTGTTTTAATGGCAGGATAAGTGAGGAATTCTTTGGTTCATTCAAAATGTCTGATTTCTCCTTTCTTTGATAGATAAATCTACATAAAAACGAAAGGGCCCGGAGCTCCACGCTTGGAGTCAGACCCTTTCCACCTAATTAACGCTTATTTATAAAAGAATGTTTATTTGTTCCTTTTCTTATTTTCTTATTATATTTCTTCTCCGCCCGTATATTGTTCAGAGGGGTTCATATTGTCCATGCCGTCGGGGCGTTGCTTCTTCTTGCTTTGTCCGAAGTTCCAGGTAATCGTGAGGTTAACCTTGCGGCCGCCTCGCTTGTTTATCTGGTGGCGGGTAAACGATTCACTACTGGTGAATGTTTCCCATTTGCGGGTGTTGAATACGTCGCGGCAGTTTATAGAAACTGTGAACTTGCGGTTCATAAAGTTCTTACGTATGCCGAAATCTATATTATAGTTGCCCTTGCGGTAACCCTGGGTGATAACCTGGCGCGAGCGATATCGGCCTCCTAACTGTACCGAGATGTCGTAGGGCAGTATCAGACTGGCTTGCATACGGGCGTTCCAACTGAAGTTTGAGTTGCCCTCGCCAGTGATGGTCTGGTTGTCTATCACATAACTGAAGCCATTGAGCTTGTAGTAATAGGCATTGATGTTGGTGGTGAGGTCGAGTATGCGGAACAGTTTGTTCTTCAGTGTTGCCTCTATACCTTCACTTTGGCTCTTGGCTACGTTCTTGGTAGTCTGATACATAATACCCGTGGCCTGTTCGTGCCAGTTTACGCGCTGCATCACATCTGTGGTGGGACGGTAGTAGGCACTAACCAATAATGAGTGCTCTGTCCATGTACGCAGATAGTTGAACGAGAACGAATTAGAGAACTCTGGTGTTAGCTCGGGGTTTCCGAACGATACCGATGTGGCGTCGCGCGTGTCGCGGAACGAGTTGAGTTGTCCGCCCCATGGACGGCGCAAACGGCGCGTATAGTTGAGCTGCAGCTGGTCGTTCTCGGTTATCTGGTAGCTCATAAAGAGACTCGGGAAGAGCTCGAAGTAATCCTTGTCGAATGCCTTGTCGCGTTTCGAAGGGTCGCGCTCCTGCTCCCAGGTGTAACTTTCGGTGTTAACGTGCCAATATTCACCGCGTAGACCGCCCATTATTCCCAGCTTGCCCAGTTGGTATTGGGCGGTGAAGTACAAGGCGTGCAAGTCCATATTGTAGATGAACCTATTGTAGTATGCCTGGTCTTCTGTGGCGTTCTGGCCTTCCCATGTCTGTGCCGTCCACGATTCCTGTGGTGTGTTCTCCTTAGAGAATTTTCCTTCGTATCCGGCCTGTATCTTGAAGCGTTCGCTTATTGGGTTCTCGTAGTCAAGCTTTACCGTCCACTCGCGGTTGTTGATATGCATGGGGCGGTATTGGTAACTGTAGGTGGTGGCATCGTCGCTACTGATATAGTCGGTAGAGTCTTGGTAGACGTTGTCGTCATCACTCTTCCATTTGTTGTATCCTACCACAAAGTCCAGATAGTGTTTGTCTGTAAAGTTGTGGCGGTAGTTAAACTCACCATAATACATGTTCATGTCACCTATGCCTGTAGTGCGTCGCGTCATTATGCGCTGTTCGGCAATGGCATATTCGTTGCCGTAGTGGTAAGGAGTGAGCGACCAGTTTTTGTGGCGACCGTCCATCATCATTCCACTTACGCTGAAGTCGTCTTTCTTAGTGGCGTGCCATGTTACTCCTGCCCGTGCAAACAAACCGTTGCCCATGTTGTCGTTGCTGGCGGCATAGCGCTGATATTGAGAAACTAGCGGGAAATACTGCTCGCTCTCGCTGCGGCCGCGGTCTTTGCGGTGACGGTATCCTATGTTGAGGTACGAGTCTATCTTTGAGCTATTCATGTTGATGTTAAAGCTCGTCGATGCTCCTCCGCGGGTATCTCCTCCTGCTTCTACCGAGCCGTAGTATCCTGCTTTGCGGTCTTTCTTCAGCACAATATTGATAATTCCAGCAGAACCTTCGGCAGAGAATTTAGCCGACGGGTTGTCTATTATCTCTATCCGCTCTATGCTTTCTGCGGGCAGTTGCTGCAGAATTTGAGCGCGGTTGTCGCTGGTAAGTCCGCTTGCCTTCCCGTTTATCCATACCTCTACGCTTTCGTTTCCGCGTAGCGAGATGTTTCCGTCGTTGTCTACATCTACCGAGGGTATGTTGTCCAGTACATCAGATGCAGCTTGGCCAGCATTTGATACCAGTTGGCTTACATCGAACGACTTGCGGTCTACCTCAAGCTTCATGGCCGAACGTTGGCCCGTAACCTTGACTTCTTTCAGCATGTGAGCGTCTTCGGCCATGTACAACGCAGCGTACGATACGGAGCGGTTGTTGGGTGTTATGGTAAAGGCGCGCGTTATAGGTTTGTAGCCTAAGAACGAAAGCTTAACCAAATAGTTCCCGTCTGCCAGATTGCGCACAGAGAATTTTCCTGTGGCATCTGATATGGCACTACCTATAATCTTAGTGGTGTCACTCTTGGCAACCACCAGTATGTTTACAAATTCAATTGGGGCGCTTTGTGCCTTGTCTAAAACAAGACCTTTAACTACACCTTGTGCCATTATATTCGCCCATGTAAAGGCGATTATAAGCATACATATAATTCGCTTCATACGTAAATATGATGCGTGGCCTTGAAAAAGGTTTAATGCCGTGCGTATTTTTTTTATACTTTTTTTGTTGATGTTATTCGTGGGGTAGATAGAAATGTACGATGTAAACCACCAAGGAGTCTTTAATATAATTGTTCTACAATGGTAGGGGACACACTCTCCATTATTATAAAAGTGTCTTGATGGTTCCAAATTCGGTTATAAGCTTTGTTCTCATTGGCATAGAGAATACTTCCGTCACGGCGGTAACTTACCAGTGATTTTTCCTTTCCAGTAGTGAAATACGCTCCTTTGTACAGTTGACCCTTATTATTATTTAATCGTTCGGGGTCGTTTTGATCACAGGGCGCATTTTTATTGACTATTGATATTTCACCAGTATTTGGATTATATTTTTGTAACGAACCATTGGGCGTTACTAAATAAGATGTCAATTTAGTTTTATTAGCATCTCCTATATCGTTATTTCCCATTTCATTTTTTAGTTCTTGGACAGATTTTATTTCAGCCCCATAACGATTCAATTTTCGTATCCCAGAAAACTCATTGTCAAAATATCTTGTAACGTCGTTTGCAGAAGAAGCACCATGTGTATGAATATCTGCAACAACAACAAAGAAAATAGGCAAACTTGGTCTGCTACCATCTTTAGTTCCCTTATTTGCGATGGTATACGAATATCCAGCGATTCTATTATTTTTTATAATTATATATATAGATGATGCATATTCTAATGCTCTTCGTATAGATCTTGGATTATAATACATAGCGAAGTCATTTGCCGCCAAGTCTATAGTAGCAAACACGTCACCTGGTGCTTTCCCATTTTTGTCCAATAATTTTACAGGATTATCCCCACACGACGCATAGGGCGACCATGGGTAGTATTTTTCTGCCATGGCATCCATTACATTCCATCTCCCGGTTACGGGGTCGTAGTGGCGGGCGCCATGGTCGTACCAGTCCAGACCGTGGGTGCGGTCGAGTTCCTTGCCTATGT
>CAVHVH010000061.1:0-13308 GCA_963639385.1 Oscillospiraceae bacterium | reverse complement strand
TAAGCGTTGGGATCTCGCTAAGCATAGGCCGGTTGGCGCCAACTATATACACAGCATAACTTAGCGACGAGGCCATTACCAGCAGTGTACCCGTAAGACTAAGTGTTGCGCCGTTACCTCCCTTATAGAGCAACGCTATTCCGCCGAGCGCCATCACCATACATACAATTGTAGTAACGGTAAGCCGCTCGCCAAAAAATATCGCCATGATGGCCGCCACCATAACAGGATAGACAAAGAGCATGGTTGAAGCAATGCCCGCCGCCATATGGTTGTAACTCTCAAAGAGGGCCAACGACGAGATGGCCATTAATACGCCCATCATCACGAGCGGAAACACCTGGCGAGGGCGCAGTCCGAAGCCACGGCCACGAATCACTAACATAAGTCCCATCATTGGTATTGCGGCCATATATCTGAACAACAACACCGATTCTGGGTTCATCCCTATTTTATACAACGGAAGGGCGAACAGTGGATTTGTACCATAACTGGCAGCGGCCACCGCGGCCAGCAGATATCCTTTGGTAGAATTGCTAAGCATGGTTAATATACTGATTGTTTTCTGTATTTTGTATTGTATCTATGAGTTTGACAAATCTATGTGGATACATTATCCGTCATCGCTTTAACATCTACAACTGAACATGGTTCTTTTATGCTTATCTATAGGGAGGTTCTAAAAAACAGCCAACGCTTGTTTATAGAACCTCCCTATACATTTAAGGCAGAGTTTTATTCTGCATAAGCTTTTTTGAGGGCACTCTTTATATCGTCTTTATCGTAAGTAAACACATGATTAAAGGCTCCTACCGAAATGGTACGTACAGTATCTTTGATAGATATCTGACCTACACTAAAGACAAGATAGTTCTTCACTTCGAGCTTGCTATCAAGAAACATATCGGTAAGTTTACCTACAAACAAAGTACCAAGAAATGTCATTACACCGCTGGTATCATCGTTGTCTTTCATGCTATCGTCAACATAGCCGGTTACTGCAGACTTTATAGCATCTACATGTGCTTCCTTGTTGGGACAGGTAAGGGTTGCCAACAATAAGACAAACAATATTACTACAAAGACGGCTGTCTTTACTTTCATATTTTTTTTAATTTTATTAGTTAGGACTATAGAGTGACTATAATATACGACCTACTATGCGGAAGTTGAGACACGGATATACTGTGGCCTTACTCAGAGCTTTCAGCACCTCGCCCGCATCGCTATCGGTATCGGCCTTGGTAAGCTGATGGTCACGGAGATAAACTTTAGGAGTACCCCAGAACTGAACGCCCATATCAAAGTTAAAGGCAAAACGATGCTTGGCAGGAACAGCACGGCCAAAACCCAATCCCAAATAAGGACGAACAGAGGCTACCTTGAGAGTGGCGTCTACATTACCACGCTCATCGGGGGTAAGCAGATAGTTGCCAAGGTCAAGACCTATTTTCTGATCTTCGAGCAGAGATTCATTAATACGGTTTACATCCATTAGCACCCCATCCTGGGTATTTTTTACCATCACTATCTTACTTGAGCCTATATAAGCACCTGCGGTAACATGGAAAGAGCTGGTCTTAAATGGATATACATCAAACAAAAGATGGCCGGCTGTAAGCGAGGTTTTGCCCTCTACCTCGAAAGAGCGTGCCCCAGTATATGCAGCAGGAATATCGCCACTCAGATCAAGGTCGGTCTTCACCTTTATCTGTGGAAATATATCCACACCTCCACGCACAGCCACATAGGGAGTTATAGGCGCGGCTGCTTCTATTGTTACTCCCGTAATGCCTACGCCCACACCTACGCTTACATGATTGAATATTCCGTTATTTTCGTTTGCTCTCTCTTGAGCCGACAGTTGGCCTGCAGCCATAAAGAGCACAAATAGAGACAGAAGCGCTTTTCTCATTGCAAATTCAGTTTTAAGGATGGTCCTATAAATTACCATCGTCAAGTTAATAAATGATATTGTCATCTGCAAATATAGCAAAATCTTTTAACGTAATTGATAGATGCCCCTATAAATTACCTCCCTTAGAACTATTTACATTATCTACAGGCGCCGTTGCTCTGCATTGCCCGCTCCTGTACCACGGAACTTGCTGCGTGTACCGGTAATTCTACAAATTACCTAATTAGCCACAGCTATGATAGAAGCGCACCTTGATTTCGTGCCCTTGTCCATCAATAACACGCAAATGCAATAGGCCTCCATTATGGTCGAAATAGCGGGCATCTACTTTATGGAGTCCACGGCGCATGGCATGTTGGCCAATTATTTCACGCGGACTGTGTTCGCTGTCGTTGTCAACTACCATTTGGTTGTCTATCTTTAGATAACTGCCATCATCAGAAACCAATGCGAAGGTATAAATGCCATCGGCCGGAATATCTATGTAGCCAGTAAATATCAAACCTATATTACCCTTGGCCTGGGCTGGAATCTCTACACCTGGTGTTACATAGGTACCATTGAGCGCAGCCTGGTCTATGCCGGCACAGTCGCGACCTTCGTAGTCATGCCAAGCCACTAACAACCCTTCGGCCAAGCTGTCTACTACTACAGCCGGAGCATAGTCTTCCTTGACATAGCTGCACTTTACCATATCACCCTTACGGTTATTAGGACCAAAGGTGCGGAATGTAAAGTGAGTAGTCTCATTGATAGTCATCTTACCTGTATAGAGCGTTGAATTAAGACCAGGTATAGAACCATCGGTAGTATAACGGATGGTGGCCGATGGGTCGGCACATTTTACATCGACAATGCCTTGACTGGTGAACACGTTGACATTGTAGAATCCTGTTAGGTCTGGAATGCGGTAGGTTACCCCCAACTTCTGCAGACGGGGCAGATGGGCTACCATACGGGTAGAGAAATCTGCAAGGTTCATAGTTTCGGGCTTGCTCCATCCCAGTTCGGCCACGGCCAGCATACGGGGGAACGCCTGATACCACATACGTTCGAAAGAGGGTACCCACTCTGCCCACAGATTGCCCTGAACGCCCAACACCAGTGCCTGCTCCTTATCATTAAGTCCCTTCATGGGATTGAATGTATAGATAGAAGGTATTGAGTTCTTGTCTTCTTGGTAATCTATATAGAATTCTGAGTTAGGAGTACATATTACAGGATTGCCGTGAGATGTGGCCTGCTTCGGCGACTCGGGTGCCCACGAGCGCCACCACATTACGGTAGAATTGGCCGTAAGTCCGCCAGCTATAGTTTCGTCCCATCCTATCATAGTCTTGCCATGTGCATTGAAGAAAGCTTCCATATAGTGGTTAAACCATGTCTGGAGTTGGGCAGTTGTAGTAAGCTGGTTGTCGCGCATACGTTTCTGACAGTCGGGACATGTAGTCCAGTTTTTCATATCCACCTCGTCGCCACCAATATGCACATAGCGCGACGGAAAAAGGTCGAACAGTTCGCTCCACACATTTTTGCAGAATTCTAACATAGTATCCTTGCCGGGACACATAGGTGTAGTAAATAGTTTTCCCCACCCAGTCTGCTTATAGCACGACAGTCCATCGTAGTTATCGATAGCCATCAGACTATGACCGGGCATATCTATCTCTGGCACAACCTCGACACCGCGCACACGGGCATATTCTACCACATCACGTACTTGCTGCTGGGTATACCATCCACCATAAAGAGTCTGCCCTGATGCATCTACACAGGTTTTACTCTTTTGTATCTGCAATTCAGGAGCATCTTCGGCAGCGGCACGGGCAATACATATTGTATCCTGATTGTTATAGATACGCCATGCCCCACGCTCGGTAAGCAGAGGATAACGCTTAATCTCTATACGCCAACCTTGGTCATCGGTAAGATGCCAGTGCAGTTTGTCTATTTTATAAAGCGAAAGTACATCAAGCAGACGGTAAATTTCTTCTACGGTAAAGAAGTGGCGCGAGCAGTCGAGTTCCATTCCTCGCCACTCAAAGCGAGGTTCGTCGTTAACGGTAACGCAGGGCACTGTCCACAATCGGTTTACTTTGCTGGCCGCCTCGATATCGGCTGGTAACAATTGGCGCAGCGTGGCTATACCGTTGATTACGCCACGATAGGTATCGCCCTGAATAGCCACGCCCTTGGGCGTTACACTCAGACTATAGGCTCCTTCGCGACCCTGGTTGGCAAGCGAAAGACGTATATCGCCCTTGCCACTTTTTACCGTAAAGCGGTAACCCGTAGCCCTACCCAGCATCTGGCTGAGATATTCTGCAGCGGGGCGAAGTTGTGCATTGTCGCAGCTTATCGTAGCATTCTTTTTGATGGTCCACTTACCCGAACCTACAGTAATTTGATTAGGCACGGGAATAATTGCTGGCTGCTGAGCCACGGCCGTAAGAGCCATAAGGGCTATACAGCAAGAAAATAGTCTTTTGGCGATTGTTGTCATATTCATAGGTTTTATACTGCAAAGGTAGTGCATGGCAGGGATAAAAACAAAGGAAAAGCCATGTTTTTCTTTGTCGTTTCCACCCATTGCCAACGGAGGCGAAGCGACATCTGAGCATATCTGGCGTAACAGCGAGTGGCAGGAAATAAAAAAAGGTGTCCAGTACTAACCGGACACCCCTTAATGATAGAATTATGAATTTTATTCAGTTACATATACTCCAAGTTCGCCGAGGCTCGACACACTTGATGCTCCGCTCTCGATAGAGAGACGCAGGTAGCGTGAAGATACACCTCCGTAGAACGAGCAGTGCTGGTAGCCGTCTTTCTTAGGCATACCGCTTTCGGTTACAGTGCCTACTTCGTCCCAAGTACTGCCATCGGTAGAGGTTTCAATTTTTACAGAAGAGAAGTAGTATTCTTCTGCCCACCAACCATAGTACGATTTGTAGTAACGAGAGAAGCGGAAACCGCTAACGTTCTTGGTGGCACCCATATCTACGATTACCACCTTAGTCTTGCCGCCAGAGCCGTCTTTGCGCAGCTGTGCACCATTGGTAAGGTCGCCATCGAAGAGTTCACTGGCGTTGATTTCGGTACCGCTGTCATACTTGGCTGTCCATCCGGTATAGTCTGAAATCAGAGTACCTACGATGTCAGAAGGTGAAGATATTTCCTTAATCATAGAAGTACCTACCTCTACTACTACATACACTACATCATCTTCGTCAACGGTAGTACCATTGGCAAAGGTAGTCTTTAAGCGCAAGGGCAATACGTATGTACCTTCCAGACTATTGGTAGCCTCTTTGGGGGCAGTTACTGTAATGCCTGTTTCAGGCTCGGTATCACCCTCTTTTACAGTAGCGGGAGTGATAACCAACTGGCTTAATACATTAGAAGGCAGAGCTGAATAGTTGGTACCTTTCTCGGTGTTATAAGTAGAAACCAAGCTATTGTCGGCAACAAGAGTTCCCTGCATATCGCCAGTTACAGCGATAAGATTCTTGAACGAGAATGTAGCAGAGATACCGCCAAAGATACCATACTTGTTCTTTGAGATACCATTCTTTACAGTTGTATTGCCTGTTATCGAAGTGAAGTCATCGGCCTTAGAAGTCTTTACTATAATATAAGACGTACCGTTATCCTCGCTAACTGCGAAAGGACGTTCTACACCAGGACCTTCAGCACCATCGAACTTCAACGATATTGGAATAATGTAAGTAGGAGCATTTTCTGCATCTTCTACCTTGAGCTGCTGTACCTGTGCATCAGGAAGTTGTACAATGATACCCTTAGACGAATAGGTCTTGTTGGCACCTATACCTGAAGTTTCGAGTACCTGCATAGCGTTCAGCACATCCTGTGAAGGCAATATATACTCGGTATTGTGAGCCTTGTTGTAGGCATCTACCAATTCCTGGCTTCCGTTAACGTAAGCCGAAATCTTTATAGTATCCTTAGTGGCATACTGCAGTTTGGCATTTACAGTGGCCTTTACCTGACCGCACACACCAGCGGGAGTAGTCATTACCTCGCAGGTATATCCGTTCTTCAACTCTTGTGGAGCAATATAGATAAAGTTCTGGTTGTTGCCATATACGTCGTAGCTCTCATCGTCAGAGCACGAGGTCAGCGAGATGCCGGCTACAGCCAAAAGGCTGAGCGCGGCATATTGCATATTTATCTTCATATTCTTTAATCTCCCATCAATTACTGTGAACACTTATTGATATCATCCTTAACCCAAACAATATTGTCGGCTGCTGTAGGAGTATCAGAGAGGTCATCGCCAGATACGGCACGCTTGGTCTTGCTCCAGTCCATATCCATACCATGGTTAGAAGCATCCTTGAATACATGACCCTCACCCTCGTTGAACTTCCAGTAAGCTATCAGACCATCGCTCTGTGGGTCGGCACCGCACATATTGGCGTTGATCTCGGTAGTAGAAAGGGCACGGTTCCATATACGCAGTTCGCAGAAGCGGTGAGCAAAGAACTGCTGACTGTTGTAGCCCTGGTAAGACATACCCATCTCGTAACGCTGGAAGTTGATGCCGTCTATGGCAGCAGCGCCAGATGTATCGAGAGTACCATTTACATAGAAGAATACGTTGGTTCCATCGTAAACCCATGTAAGCAGATACCAGTTGCCGTTTTCAAACTCGGTGTTCGACATAATCTTGTTGCCGGCGAGGATAGTCTGCAGTTTGTTGCTTGAGTTGGCCTCGTTAAAGCGCAGCAAGAGCGACTTAGACTCGTCTTTCTGCTCAAGAGCCAAGAAACGCTGAGGATAGTTTCTGCGGTTCAGACCCTGAGGATAGATCTTCACTTCGTATGTGAATGTGGTAAGAGGCACAGGCTGGTCGAAGATAAAGTTAGACGAAGCCTTGTAATTGGCCTGGATAGCGTAGAAGCTTATTACGCGTGCTATACGCAGATAGATGGTCTGGCAGGTAGGGATAACATCACCGTTGCTTACCGTCTTGATGGTAACAGGCACTACATAGTTACGACCTTCTATAAAGCCTTCGGTATTGAGTACTCTTACAGTGGCTGCAGATGAGATAGCTGCACCGGCAGAGATAGTAACGCTGTTATTTTCGAGTTCTACAGAACCCTCGGGAGCGGCTACATAGTTAGAACCGTTGGCAGCATTGTACTCGTCTACCTTAGAGGCATCGATAGCAAGCTCTATTTTCACATCACTTTCTACCTTCTTTGTCGACTGTACAGTTACGGCATAGCTGGCAGGTGTGTCTTCGACTACAAACTTAACTACAGGATTGTTCTCTGTACCAGAGATAAGAAGTCCTGACTTGTTGTAATCAAAATCATCGCCCTCTGAGTTACAGGCGGTAAACACGCCACCTGCAAGCATCAGCAAAGCTGCTGAAATGATATTTATTTTGAGTTTCATAATTTTGTACTTGTTTTATGTTACTTTTTTAATGCAGGGTTCTGAATCTGGATAGCCTCGCGGAATTCCTTGTAAGGAATACCAGATGTAGACTGGTAGTTATAGTCTATATAGAAAGCTCCAAATCCACCTTTGTGACCAGTAGAGGGTTCAAAGGATGCATACTCGCGTACCATGGCACCGTCTTTACCGCCGTTGGCAGCCTCAGCACCGGTACTCTCGCAGAGCACAAGTTTCTCATAAGGACGGCCAGCATTGCCAGTCTGGTAACCAATCTGCCAAGAGTAAGCCTGGCGTACAAAGTAGTCGCAGTAGTCATCGCAACCGTTAGGTGAGCTACCAAAGAAGTCGATGATAAGCAACTTCTCGGGCCACTTTCCTTCAGGACCGAAATACTTGTTGCACTCGTCGGCACACCATATCATATCCTGGTTGCCCCAACCTTCGTAGTCGAAATCTACACCGTCAAGTTCGCACTTGATAACGGTATCAACAGCCCAACGTGCATAGGCACGGATGGCCTCTTCGCGGGTAAGACCGCTGGCGTCGATATTGCTCAGGTCTACCTGGCGAGTCTCGTCAACTACGAGATTTTCGTCACGGTACCAGAATGTGTGGTGATAGTTAGAAGCATCACCGTGCATAACAAACTTCATACCCTTGGTTTCCTGGCAGAACTTCATATCTGCATAGGCTACAGGATATTTATCCTTGGTTACTACGTCTTCCCAAAGGTTTACTATGTCAAGGCTATCGGGCAAACCGAGAAAACGCTGGCCGTAAGAGTTGGGCGACTGTGAGTAAGACCATGAAGAGTAGTAGCAATACGAGATCTCGTGGTCTGAGTTATGGAAATCGCGCAGATTCTTGTAATACTGTGCATCGTACTTGTAGGGGTCCTGAATTTCCAATTTCTCTACATCTGTATCACAGCTGGTAAGAGAAGTTCCCATGAAAACCAGGGCGCAAGCACCGAAAAATATTTTCAATTTCATAATTATAAATTCTCTTTAAGTTGATTTGAACAATTAGTGATTAGGGTTCTTGTCCCACCAAAGTTTAGTACCACCGTTGTCACCGCCACCAAGCAATTTCACGCCTGCTTCTACAGCCTTGCGGTTGTTGTCATAGAGATCCTGTGGATAAGGCATACGGCGAATCTGCTTGTTGGTATCTATAGTACCTGAGTTGCTGTTACGTGTTGTGGGGAACAGTTTAGGATAACCTGTACGACGGAACTCAGCCCAACCTTCTGGAGAGATTCTGAAGTTGGCAATCCACTTCTGAGTGATGATACGCTCAAAGTTGGTTTCAAATGAAGCTTCATCGTCCCAAGCTACGCAGATAGTACTTGGCTGAGCAGCATCGCCACCATTACCAGTGTTGTCAACAAAGGCTATAGGTTCAGCAGTGCTGTTAAGATAGCTTGTAACATCTGATGTAATGCCCCACTCGCTCATAGAAGCCTTGATACCAGCCTCATAAAAATCCTTGGCTGTTCCGCCCATATTCCATCCGCGCAGAGCACCCTCGGCACGCAGGAAGAAGCTTTCAGAGCAGCTCATATAAGGAATGGTAGAGCTTGAGGTAAGGTTGAAATTAGAAATCTTGCCACCAGTATAGTCACTGTTACCACCGGCCATGTTGATACCAAGACGTACACCATGATACTTGTTGTCATCGGCTGCTGGCTTGAAGTAAGCTGACAGACGTGGGTCGTTATAACCGTTCATGTAAGCATCCATAGAAGCACCCATGCGCTCTTCGTTCCAGCTGTAAGCCTGCTCGTAGAGAGGGTTCATAATGGTAATGCCAGAGATGATGGCGCGGTCGTTAGACTCCTCGAGGAAACCTACGGTAGAGTTTACACTCTTCTCAGCCTCCTGTTGTGCAAGTGTGGCGTTAGCGTAAACTACACGCATAGCCAAACGCAGACGCAGGGTGTTGGCAAACTTGGCCCAACGGGTAGCATCGCCCTGATAGATGTAGTCAAAGTTCTCGAGTATCTTCTGACCAGCAGCTGCATAAGGTGCCAATACATCGATAGCATCGTCAAGTTCCTTGAAGAACTGGGTGTACACGTCTTCCTGGCTGTTGAATGTATTTTCTACACTACCTGATACGTAATCTACGTAAGGGATAGGACCGTACTGGTCTGTTACACGGTGCATACCGTAAACTTTTATCACTGTAGCAAGAGCAGCTACTTCGGGTTGGTTACTCTTGGTAGCGTTCTTTACTATGGTAGCCCATGGTGTCATTACCTGTGTATAGTTCTGGCTATACATAGAGTTACCCCAGTGACCAGTAAAGTAGTAGTTACCATTGTGGTTACCGTTGGCCCATGTTCCGGTAGGACCTACATAACCTGAATACCAATCAGAACAGAGGCCCTGGAAGTGCTGGTACGAACCTGTTGATCCGTAAGAGTCGTCCTGCTGGCCACCAGCTGTGAAGGGAACCAAACGCAGCTCCATCTGTGAGAAGAACGAACCTACGGTAAGGTTGTCTTTATCCAGATCTTCGTCTGTTGCCTCGTAAGGATTGGTGTTGATCTCAGTGAAATTGTCTGTACAAGCGGTTACGCTGAAGGCAAATGCACCAAGCAATGTATATTTGATAATTGATTTCATAATTGTAATGTCTCCTTTAGTTTTAGAATTTAACCTTTACTGAGAAGCCCAAAGTACGAGAGCTTGGCTGCATGAAGAAGTCAATACCCTGGTTGTATGTACCGGTATAGGCGGTAGTTTCTGGGTCGAACGGAGCCTTGCAGTAGAGCATCCACAGGTTGTGGGCTACGAATGAGAAGTTCAGACCTTTGATCCAGTTTACATATTTAGTAATAGGTATGTCGTAACCGAATGAGAGTTCTTGCAGACGCAGGTTGGTTGCGCTGTAAACATACTGCGAAGCGATAGTAGTAGTGGTACTTGCCACAGTCTGGTAGTAAGCTTGTGGGTTGTAACCGCCCATACCGTTGATTACTACACCGCCTGCATCGCGGGCGTCAGCACTGGTCTTTGAAGAACCGAAGGCATCCATCAGAGATTCGGTGAGTGATACTACTACACCACCCTGACGATAGTTGAACAAGAAGCCCAGGTTGAAACCTTTCCAGCTGAAGTTGTTACCCCAAGAGAGGTTGTAGTTAGGTGTAGTGTGACCAGCGTTTACATAAGTGTTGGCGTCTACCTTGATAGACTTGTCTTGCGGGTCTACTACTATTTCACCGTGCTCACCTACAGCAAGTGTACGTACATAAAGGTCGGTAAGGTTACCACCCTTAACTACGGTGTTGCGTGTTCCGTTGAAACCACCCAGGTTGAGGGCGTCTTTCATAGAATAGGTTTCGCCGGTGTCGGGGTCGGTATATTCGGCACTTACGTCTTTAACCTCGTTGCGGTTCAGTGTCCATGTAAGATAGGTTTCCCACTGTACCGGACCGAGAGGCTGGTTGAAGCGTGCAGAAAGTTCAATACCCTTATTGTCTACAGTAGCACCGTTTACCCACATGCTGGTGTAACCAGATGAAGCGTCGAGAGGAATATTGAAGAACTGGTTGTATGTACGCGACTTGTAAAGTGTGGCGTTAACCTTAAGTTTGTTCTTGAACATTACCAGGTCGAGACCGAATTCCCAAGACTTGGTAAGCTCGGCTTTCAAGTGTGGGTTCTTCTTTGCAGTGGTAAGGTTAGGACCTGTAGCGCTGATACTGTATGTAGTAGTGGTAAGATATGTATCGGTTGGGTCGTTACCTACCTCAGAGTAAGAGAGACGTGTCTTCAAGTAATTGAGCCAGTCGTTGCTCTTGATAGTGGGGAAGATATCGGTCCAGATACCAGATATACCAGCTGACCAGTAGAAGTAAGAATCGTTGAATGGAGAGAGGGCTGATGACCAGTCGTTACGGGCGGTAAGGTCAAGGTAAGCCAGACTCTTGTAACCCAGCTGTGCACTGGCGTAGACGGCCTGCTTAACACGGCGCTCTGTATAAGCTTGATTGAGTTTGAACTTAGGATCAGAAGGATCAAGGTTGTTCAGTGTGAACTTATTGGCTACTGATGCCAAGTTACCTGAAGCGCTTTCTTCCTTAGTGTCGCGGCGGTCGTAGTTGGTACCCAGCACACCGGTAAGACTCCACTCGCCATCGTTCCAGTATTTGTTTACTGTTGCAAAAGCCTCAGCATAGAGTTGTGTGGCAGTCTGGTTACGTAGCTGATAGTTACCATAATCTGAAGCGAACTGCAGCTTAGTACCTGCGCTCAGTTTGCGCTCGTAGCGGTTGTTATTGGTATCGTACTTAACACGACCTGTAATAGATATCCAGTCTGTGATATCCCACTTGAGCGATGCGGTAATCATATTGCGCACCTTGTGGTTTACGAATTTTTCTTTCTCGGTAATCCAGTAGGGGTTCTCCATCAAGTCGCTCTGATCTAACCAAGGCCAGTACTGTGTCTCGAGGTTACGTGAGAGGTCGTGGCGAGAATAGTACTGCATACCCTGCCAGTCGCCGCCTGCGGGGAAGAGGTAGAGGGTATAGAGGGGGTTGTTGTACTGTCCCTGTGAAATCATGTTCTGCTCGCGTATATTTGACATAGTGTAGTTGAAGTCAAGTGTAAGCTTATCGTTGCAGAACTTAGATGTATTGCGGAAGTTGAGGTTGTAGCGATCGAAGTCGTTGTTGTGGATAAGACCTGTTGAGTTGGTGGCACCTAGAGAGAGATAGGTCTGGTTCTTATCGCTACCGGTAGAGATAGATACGTTGTTAGAAATGTTTGTACCTGTCTGGAAGAAGTCGTTGGGGTCGTAGCTTGACGGAGTAGCGAGCTTGCTGCCCCAGCTGTCGAACGCACCTGTTGAAGATGGTCCGTAAGTATTCTGGAATTTGTGGGTAACAAATGGACTTGCAAACTGGAAGCTACCGCTATAGGTTACATCCAAACGGCCTGCCTGGCCTTTCTTGGTGGTGATAAGTATCACACCGTTAGAGGCGTCAGAACCATAGAGGGCTGCTGCCGAAGGACCGCTAAGTACTGATATGCTCTCAATATCGTTAGGGTTGATATCGGCACCAGAGTCACCTGATGCACCGGCACCTTCGTACATTGTACCATCGGTAGACTGACGCAGGTTAGGCATGGGCACACCGTCGATTACGTAGAGTGCACTGTTGTTACCGTTGATTGATTTGATACCGCGCATTACCACACGTGTGGCACCACCGGCACCTGCTGAACTCTGTGTAAACTGCACACCGGCCACCTTACCGTTAAGTGAGTTTACAAAGTTAGCATCCTGCACTTTCGTTACAGCGTCTCCACCCAGCTGCTGTACATTGTACGAAAGTGACTTTGCTTCTTTCTTGATACCCAAGGCCGTTACCACAACCTCATTAATAACCTGGGCATCGGGTTTTAGGTTTACTTTAACATCGGTTCCAGCGTTAACCTCGACGGTAGAATAACCCAAATAGGTAATTACCAACTTGCTGCCGGCAGGAGCCTTCAGCGAGAATTTACCGTCCACGTCGGTTGGAACTGCGATCGTTGTACCTTTCACTGCAACAGTAGCACCAATTACGGGCTCACCGTTTTCGTCGAGTACCTGACCGCTAAACTGCTTGTCATTGGCTTGTTGTACAGAGTATGCAATGCCTGTATTTGCCGTTTGTGTGGCACTGGCACCTGCAAAACTCATGCACAAGGCTGCCGAAAAGCACAATCTTAACAATTGCTTTTCATTCATAGCGTTGAACATTTGTATTTATTAAGTTAGACATATATTTAATAGTCGATTTAGTACTATTTCAATTTTTTATTTTAGGTTTTATCAATTAATTAATGCCGTTATAGACGCATCTATAATTTTGCATTTTTTGACTTGACGACCGCAAATGTAACAAAAATTTAATACATCGGCCAAATATTAATGGTGTTTTTTTTCGATTTTAACACAAC
>CAVHVH010000060.1:0-13527 GCA_963639385.1 Oscillospiraceae bacterium | reverse complement strand
CAGCCACATTACAATAAGCCGTCAGACGAAGCACAAACCATCAACTATTCCAAGCTTACCAACATCACGCGCATATCGTTTCTTACGGCATGGCATTTGGCCAACAACGAGTTATGGTAACGAAAAAAGACAGACTTTGTTTTGTGTTTTCTACATATTCAAGTAACTTTGCATATATGAAGCGCATATTGCCATTTATACTACTTATATTCTGTAAAGTTGCAGCACAGGCGCAAACAGAGTGTGAAGATACTTGTCAACACATTCACGGCATAGATTTGAGCCATTACCAAGGTGATGTTTTTTGGGAGCAAATAGGAGAAAATGCCAAGATGGCCTATGTGTATCTCAAAGCCACAGAAGGTGGCAACAATATAGATGAAAAATATCGGCGAAATATCGAATTGGCTCACCAAAATGGTTTGAAGGTAGGTTCTTATCATTTCTACCGAGCACGCATTCCACAAGAAATTCAGTTAAGAAACTTCATGGCTCAATGCAGACCCGAAGACCAAGATCTTCTGCCGATGATAGATATTGAAACACGCAGTGGTCTTCCGGTTGAAGAATTCGTCGACTCTGTCTTTAAATTTCTTCAACTTATTGAGTCGGCCTATCGCCAAAAGCCACTAATTTATACAGGTGCCAACTTTTACGACCATAATTTTGCTGGAAAACTTAGTGAGTACAAAATAATGATAGCCCAATATACCCAGCGTGAACCTGTATTGACTGATGGCCGCGACATTACCCTTTGGCAATACACAGGTAAAGGTCACATCAATGGAGTCAATGGACATATTGACAAAAGCAGATTTATGGGCAATCACCGATTACGAGAAATTAGATTTAGACACAGATAATTTTTAAATACATACGATTATGGCAATTATCAAATGTCCAGAGTGCGGACACGAAATAAGTGAAAAGGCACCCGTTTGCCCGTCTTGCGGCATCGAAATAGCAGGACATATTATTACTTGCGCACAGTGTGGTACCGTATATTTCAAGGACATGCTAAGTTGTCCTACTTGTCATTGCAAAACTCCGGTACCAACATCTACCTCTACAGCATTTTCATCCCCAAAAGTTTCACCAGCAATACCACCCAAGAAGAATAACAACAAAAAAGTAATTATCTATTCTTTTCTTGTGGCTTTGATTGTTGTTCTTGGTGGAATTTTTGTATGGTATCAGACTCAAAATGGCAAAGAGGAAGAAGCTTATACATATGCTATGACAAATGATGACCCTGCTGTTTTACAGAGTTATCTCACCACTTATACCAACGCCCCATCTGAGCATAAAGACTCTATATCTGCAAGATTAGAAAGACTTCAACTCTCCGATTCTGAATGGAGAGATGCTGTTATAAGCGGTTCTAAAGAAGCCATAGAAGCTTATCTCAACGCCCACCCTGGTACTACCCATCAGCAAGAGGCAATACATTATATAGACTCGATAGATTGGGCCAAAGCCCAACGTCTTAACACGGTAGAATCATATCAGGCATATACCGATGCACATGCCAATGGAGAGCATATAGACGAGGCTACAGAAGCTCTTAAAATTTCTCAGGCAAGTACCGTTATGCCCCAAGAGAAAAACGAAATAGTTACATTATTCCGCCATTTCTTCCAAAGCATCAATTCTAAGAATGAGGATGGACTACGAAGCACTGTGGCCGTCTTCATTGAGTCGTTTTTAGGAAAAAACGATGCCTCTCCTTCTGATGTAGTCACATTTATGAAAAAAATCTATAAGGACGACATTACCAATATGAATTGGCGATTGGGTAATGACTTTAATATTGAAAAGAAAGAAGTTGGCGATAAAGAATACGAATATAATGTGCAGTTCTCTGTATCTCAAGATATATCACGCACTGACGATAGCAAAGAGCAACATGCTAAATATCTCATCAAAGCCAAAGTAGATGCCAACCATCTTATCAGTTCATTCAATATGACCAAGATTTTGGAGTAATTCTTCCACATACAGATATTTAGATAAAATGATAGATACATCAGCTTTTCAAGGGAAAAAGGCAGCTTATTGTACATTAGGGTGTAAACTGAATTTTTCTGAAACCTCTACTTTTGCAAAAACTCTACAAGATATGGGTGTCTGTACAGCCTTTGATGGTGAGCAGGCTGACATCTGTCTTATCAACACTTGTTCGGTAACCGAAGTGGCCGATCGCAAATGTCGCACCGCCATACGACGTATGGCAAGAGAATACCCCAATGCGTTTGTAGTGGTAACTGGTTGTTATGCCCAACTTGAATCAAAGAAGGTTGCCAACATCGAGGGAGTTGATTTGGTATTAGGAAGCAACGAAAAAGCTAACCTTATCCAATTCTTATCAGATGCTTGGAGCAAGAGAAATGATGACAATCACTTGCACATCTATCATTCTGTTAAGACTAAAGAAATCAACACTTTTCAGCACTCTTGTTCACGAGGTAATAGAACTCGTTACTTCTTAAAAGTACAAGACGGATGCAATTATTTTTGCACTTATTGTACTATTCCATACGCACGTGGATTTTCCCGAAATCCACCTATTTCTTCATTAGTTGAACAAGCTCGCCAAGCAGCGGCAGAAGGTGGAAAAGAGATAGTCCTTACAGGTGTCAACATCGGCGATTTTGGCGCAACAACCAAAGAGCGTTTTATTGATTTGGTGAAAGCGCTCGACCAGATAGAAGATATCAAGAGATTTCGCATAAGTAGTCTTGAACCCGATCTTTTAGACGATGAGTTGATAGAATATTGTGCCAAAAGTCGTGCCTTTATGCCCCATTTCCACATTCCCTTGCAGAGTGGGTCTGACCATGTATTGCGTCTTATGCACCGTCGCTACAACAAATCTCTTTTTGCTCATAAAATCAAGCTCATCAAGCAGCTTATGCCCGATGCTTTTATTGGAGTTGATGTAATGGTAGGCTGTCGCGGAGAGCATCCCGAACATTTTGAAGAATGTTATGAATTCCTTAACGGTCTCGATGTAACCCAGTTGCATGTGTTTCCTTATTCAGAGCGTCCCGGTACTTCTGCGCTCTCTATTCCCTATGTTGTAGATGAAGCCGAAAAGAAGATTCGCTGCAACAAGCTTATAGAACTAAGCAACTACAAGACTCAAGAATTCTATAGCAAACATATCGGAAAGATTGCCAACGTTTTGTTCGAAAAATCTAACAGAGGGAAATCTATGCATGGCTTTACTGACAATTATATCCGGGTGGAGCTTTCTCCTCTCAATGCCCGCACCGAATACGACAACCAGATATTGCAGGTAAAATTAGGCGATTTTAACCATGACAAATCGGCATTAAAGGCAGAAGTCTTATGAAATTAGCCATTGTAATATTAAATTGGAATGGACGTGATATGCTCGCCCGATATTTGCCAGCATTGTTGGCAAATATGGTTCCAGATAGTGCGGTTTATGTGGCAGACAACGCCTCCACCGACGATTCGCTAACCCTTTTGGAGACTTCTTTCCCTAATGTACGTACTATTGTGCTCGACCAAAACTACGGGTTTGCTGATGGATACAACAAATCTCTCTGTCAGATAGAAGCAGAATACTATTTGCTGTTAAATTCTGATGTAGAGGTTGCTTCAGGATGGTTGCAGCCACTGTTATGGTTTCTTGACTCCAATCCCGATGTTGCCGCTTGTCAACCAAAAATTCTTTCCGTTAAATCCCCACAACAATTTGAGTATGCAGGTGCTTGTGGCGGATTTATAGACAAGTATGGTTATCCTTATTGCCGCGGACGCATATTCAATACCGTAGAATACGACAAAGGGCAATACGATTCTCCAATGGAAATACAATGGACTACCGGTGCCTGTATGTTGATTCGTAGTTCTGACTATTGGGCAGCCGGAGGCTTGGATGGCCGGTTCTTTGCCCATAACGAAGAAATTGATCTCTGCTGGCGGTTACGACTAATGGGACGCAAACTTTATTGCATTCCACAGAGTAAAGTCTTTCATGTGGGTGGTGGTACCCTTGCCAAAAGCAATCCAAGAAAGACGTTTCTTAATTTCCGCAACAACCTTACCATGTTGTATAAAAATCTTCCCGAGCATGATTTAGCTCATGTAATGCGGGTAAGATGGTGGTTAGATTACCTTTCTGCCTTTGCTATGCTGATACTCAATCATAGTTGGGGCGACTTTAAGGCAGTTATCAAGGGGCGACGTGCTTTCTGCAAATGGAAAAAACAGTTTCAACCAGACCGAGAGAAAATATTACAAAATTATCCGAATGCTGCCAATTCCTCAATAAGATCTCCATTCAGCATACTATGGCAGTACTATGTATGCCGTAAGAGAGAATTCAGCCGCCTGCCTAACACATCAACCAAAGCAAATCGTGCATTTCCAAATATTGCTCTCCTTCCCCAAGTAGAAGCGCTTCTCAACGATGGACATACCGTTACTCTCCAATTAAGGGGATATAGCATGCGCCCGTTTCTTGAAGACAATAGAGACAAGGCCCTACTTATCAAGGCCAACCATCTTTCTGTCGGCGATGCCGTATTAGCCAAAATTCCACAAGGTGGGTATGTACTGCATAGAATTGTAAAAATCAAAGGTGAAAATATAACTCTTCTTGGCGATGGCAATCTTACGCCCGAACATTGTACACGCAACGATGTCATAGGATTTGCAGTAGGCTTCTATCGTAAAGGTCGAACTACTATAGACAAAACCAATGGCCTAAAATGGGGCGTATATTCAATAATATGGATGATGCTTCGCCCCATTCGCCGATACCTTTTAGGAGTTTACCGCCATATTTGGCTGAAAATATTTAAGCCAATTTAAAGTGGTTCTATAAATGAACAGCCCTAAAATACAAACTCTGCGGTGGTATTTTTTAGAACCACCCTTAATAATACTTGTAAAAATGAAAGTAAAGAAAGGATTTAAACTTCGCGAAGTATGCGGAGAAAAGATTTTATTGGCAGATGGAATCGAAAATATTGATTTTAGCGACATCATAAGCATGAACGCCACATCTGCATATTTGTGGGAACGTATCGGACAAAACGAATTCACCGTTTAAGATATGGCCAACTTCCTTACAGAACAATATGAGGTTTGCTATGATACGGCTTTGGCTGATGCCAAAGAACTTGCCAACCAATGGTTCAAGTGCGGTATCATAGAGATATAAACCGCATAACCTCAATATTTTTCATGCTTGTACCTATGTTTTCAATAACATCTGTACAAGCATGAAAATAAGAATAAGGGTGTTAAGGATGGCCCTATAAAGAACCACCCTTAAACATTCAGTCCTAAAAGTTCATATTGTCATCGACAAAGGACAAGGGCAACAAGTCTTTAACGCTTTCCAGTTCATAAATCCCCCGTTCTCCATACAATAGAATACGGATATCTTTCTTATAACGGTCCTCCATTTCCAGGATAACTTGGCGACATGCTCCACAAGGCGTTATGGGATCCAGAATAAATCCATTATCATTGCGGGCTGCAATGGCCAAAGTCTCTATCGAACACTCAGGATGTACCGACTGGGCAGCAAAGATAGCTGAACGTTCAGCACAAAGCCCCGATGGAAATGCCGCATTCTCTTGGTTTGCACCTATCTGAATATCATGATTATCTAAACGCAGTGCAGCTCCAACGTAAAAGCCGCTATAACGTGCATAAGAATTGTAGGTTGCATTCTTTGCACTTTCAACCAATTCTTTATCCTCTATTGAAAGTTCGTCAAATTGTACGACCTTAACATTGATTTCTATTTTGAATTGCTTCATAATTATTATTGTTATAAGGTAGTTCTATATTCAAAAGCCCCAATATCAGGTTTATCATCTCTATAAATTCCACACCTATCTATAGGCAATGTCGTAGAACGATTTGCCTTGTCTCTTGCTCCACTAATGCTATCAAGAGAGAAATCGTAGATAAAATTATGGGTATCTATTCTACGAAAATGCTTTTTGCCGTAATGTAATGTGTCGTCTACATCTTCGTAAATTACATTTTTAAAATATATACTGTCAGCTGTATCTATTTTAGGCGTACGTATGATACTGTATTCAAACTTAAAATGACATTCTTCGCTGGTTGTACCACTCAGCTCGTCATCAGAATATCCCGTTATTATAGTATTACGGCATAATAGACTGGCCAGTGGACTATCAAAGCAAAAAGCCTGTTTGCGGTTACCGTCAAATGGATAAAATTGCGCAATCGTACAGTTATTGAATTCCACATCGCCGCCCTTGACATAAACACATGCGTTCAAGCTATTGGTTATCTGACAGTTTTCCACAACCGCTTTAACGTAATTCAGTTCTAAGCCAACACCCTTACAATTATGAATTGTTGATTGCCTTAGACATATCTTGGTCTGAGTTATATCTGCCGAGTCGGCAACAATCCCGTCTACCGCCCCGTGAATGTCAGTATATTCTATATTATTATTATATGAATCTTTGTTTATTTTTATACCTTTCCATTGTCCCGATACCCTGTCGTAAGGCAGATAAGAAAACATTCTGTCTAAACGTGAACCACGAAAGGTAACAGGTTGGGCGTCATCGCCCTTTGCAAGCAATGTGCCGTCAACATCTATACCGGCGTTAGCATTGAAATAAAGTGTAGTACCAGGCGTAATAGTGAGAGTTGCTCCCCTCATAATATGGATACCCTTCTTAATCAAAATAGGAACACTCCCCGATATTGTAGTATCATTTTTTACAATAAGACTATCAAATGTAGTGGCATTCCAAGCATATGCCTTAAGAGTTACCGTTTGGGTAACCCCACTGGCAAGGAAAAATGACAGCTTGTCCTCTATCAATTTAGGACCTTCGTCTGAGTGTCTCTTTGGAGTAATTTCAACAAATCCCTGTATGCTGTCATTCTTATACAAGTCTACATTACTTACCTGATAGCCAACATCAGATCCTAAGTATTCACCATTAATATTTACCCGAAATCCACTTTGGCTTCCACGTTCAAGTCGGATAGATGAGCAACTTACACCATCGCTATTATGATTATATGCCCAAAACGTTCGCATAGACGACGATGTGTTACTAAACACAGTGTCTAAGCTTACTGTATCAGCAGAAAATGTAAGAACTGCCGATGTTGACGTCGTGAAATTCTCGTCTTCACACGATGTCATTAAAAGTATCAATAGGGCATATCCCCAAACAAGTAACCGCCTTTTCATTAACTATTAAACGGCTTGTAGGCTAATTTATTGCAAACGAGTGCCATTATTTCCCAAAAAAGGAATGATTGATGTAGGGCTCTTTGTATCCACTACACCAATCATTCTATCTATTTATCCAAAGTTATCATACATTATGGCATCTTGGTCTACTCCAAGACTGTCAAGATAATCGGTTACTGTTTTTATCAACATAGGAGGTCCACACAGATAATATTCGCAATCCTCAGGACATTCATGATCCTTTAGATAAGTATCGCGAATACAATTAACGGCAAATCCTGTATAATATTTTACGCCAGCTTCATCGGCTTTTGGATCTTGACGGTCGAGCGAAAGATGGAAATGGAAATTGGGGAATTCCTTTTCCAACTCCCAAAAATCTTCCAAGAAGAATGCCTCTCCCAAAGCTCGTGCCCCATAGAAGAAGTGCATCTCGCGGTCTGTGGTTTTAAGGGTCTTGGTCATATGCATGATTTGTGCCCTCAAAGGTGCCATTCCCGCACCACCACCAATCCATATCATTTCTTTTCCAGAGGTAAAGTTAGGATGGAAATCTCCGTATGGACCGCTCATCAACACTTTGTCTCCAGGTTTTAGGCTGAAAATATAAGACGAACCGATACCTGTTGGAACATCTTGGAAGCCTACTTGTGGACGGGGCAAGAACGGAGTAGTGGCAATACGTACAGTAAGGGTTATTATATCGCCTTCTGCCGGATAATTGGCCATAGAATATGCTCTCACAGTAGGAGCTGGATTATGTGCTTTAAGAGAGAAAATATTAAACCGCTTCCAAGATTCTATGTATTCCTCGCCGATATCATTCTTGTCGAAATCAACATCGTAGTCAATACAGTCATAAGCGGGAATCTTAATCTGTGCATACGAGCCCGGAATAAAGTCCATATGCTCACCTGGAGGAAGGGCCACCTTGAATTCCTTGATAAAACTTGAAACATTCTTATTGGAAATTACAGTACATTCCCACTCTTTTACTCCCATAATGCTATCAGGCACACGGATATCAAGATTACCTTTAACCTTACATTGGCATCCAAGACGCCAATGCTCTTTTATCTGCTTACGGGTAAAATGAGGGCGCTCAGAATCAAGTATTTCGCCTCCGCCTTCCAGCACTTGCACCTTGCATTGCCCACAACTGGCCTTACCACCACAAGCAGAGGGGAGGAATATACCATTCTCATTCAGGGTCGACATCAGACTATTACCCTGTCCTACCGAAATTTTTTTGTCACCATTAATAGTAATGGTAACATTGCCGCTTGGACTTAAATATTTTTTGGCGACAAGCAGAATTACAACTAAAAGGAGTATAATAAAAAGAAACACTCCAATACTTAACAATATAAACTGTTCCATAATTATATCCCTTTTTTAGATTTTCAGTCCGCTAAAACACATCATGGCCATTGCCATAAGTCCTACAATAATAAATGTTATTCCTAAACCACGAAGCGGACGGGGCACATCACTATATTGTAGCTTCTCACGTATAGCGCCCATTGCCACTATTGCCAAAGTCCATCCTATACCCGAACCCAGTGCATAAAACAGCGCATCAACTACGCTTCCTATATATTGCGAATTCGATGGATCCATGTTTATACGCTGTTGCATAAACAACGAAGCTCCCATAATAGCGCAGTTAACAGCTATAAGAGGCAAAAATATACCCAACGCAGCATACAGAGACGGACTGTATTTCTCTACAACCATCTCAACTAGCTGTACTATACCGGCAATGACTGCAATAAATATGATAAAACTAAGATATGACAAATCTACTCCTTCTACCAAACAGTCAGGTCCCAATATCTTGGTCTGCAAAAGATAATCAACAGGAACGGTAACCAACAATACAAAAGTTACCGCAGCTCCTAATCCAAACGAAGTTTTCACATTTTTCGATACCGCAAGGAATGAGCACATTCCAAGGAAAAATGCGAAAATCATATTGTCAACAAAAATAGAACGAAGAAATAAACTCAAAGCGTGTTCCATAATTCTTTATTTTTCTGTATTAAAAAATGCGCGATGTACCCAAATGACACATCCAAGAAGAATCAATGCCATAGCTGGCATCGTCATCATGCCATTGTTGGCATATCCCCAATCATAAATGCATTGGGGAACTATGGTAACGCCCAACAACGTACCACGCCCTAAAAGTTCACGAACAGCTCCTACTATAACCAAAATCATGGCATAGCCAAGTCCGTTTCCTATTCCGTCGAGAAACGACGGCCATGGTTTGTTAGTCATCGCAAAAGCTTCCAACCGTCCCATCAGTATACAGTTGGTAATTATCAGTCCAACGTAAACAGACAATTGTACACTTACATCATACGCATACGCTTTTAATATCTGGCTGACTATGGTTACCAATGCAGCTACCACAACAAGCTGTACCACAATACGTATGCGAGTAGGTATGGTTTTACGTATGATTGATATTATTGTATTTGAAAATGCCGTAATAACCGTAACTGCCAACCCCATAACAATAGCGGGCTTTAGTTGGGAGGTTACAGCCAAAGCCGAGCAAATGCCCAATACCTGCACCATAATTGGGTTGTCCAGGTTCAAGGGATTGCTCAATGCCTCTCTGTTCTTTTTGTTAAATAATGACATAATCGATAGTTTCTAAAATAAATTTATTGGTCTTTTTATTTGTCGTTTAAGAAAACAAGATATTTGGCAATACCATCATGCAGCATATTAGTAACGCCATCACAGGTAAGTGTTGCTCCGGTAACAGCGTCAACTTGGGTAGTAGATGCCGGGTCTGCCTTTTTGCTTACAGTCAATGCAACTTTATCTTTAGCATCTTCTGCAAACAAATGCTTGCCCTTAAATTGTTCTTGCCATTTTCTGTTGTCTTTTATTTCGGCTCCAAGACCGGCAGTTTCACCTTCATGGTTGAAATAAACACCGTAAATGGTTTCTTTATCCTCGTTTATGGCAATATAACCACTAATGCCGCCCCAGAGTCCCATTCCATAAACCGGAATTACATACTTCTTCTGGCCGTCAACATTACATACAAACAGGGCCAGTTTACCAGCTTTGTTGTCGCTGCCGTCAAGTTTGAATCCATCGTTTTCACCACCAGGCGTTCCGGCTTGAGTAATTTTGTTGTTCAGGTCAAGTACCTCATCTGCTTCAACAATACTTTTATATTTTGCCTCTACCTGGTTGTTGTCAATATCCCTAATGTTAAGGGCAGCCAATATCTGCCTCTTTTTGTCCAATGCCACATTCTTGTCTTGAACAGGCTTCAGTATCTGGAATATAAACGCCAATATAAAAGCCACTCCTACAACAATAATAGAGGCGTATGCAAGAATATAGGAATTCGAATTTGTATTAAGTTTCATAATTGCATCTCCTTATTTTTTTACGCGTTTAATTCGTGCTGAAACATTACGTTCTACTACACAATAGTCTATCAGCGGGGCAAATACGTTCATCAGCAATATGGCGAGCATCATACCCTCTGGATAACCCGGATTAAATAGGCGTATAATAATTGCCATAACGCCAATCAACAAACCATATATCCATTTACCTGTTTCAGTACGGGCCGAAGTAACAGGATCGGTTGCCATGAATACCGCACCAAAAGCAAATCCACCAAGACAGAGGTGTTCATACCATGTCAGGGACGACAATCCCAACAACTGGAATAGACCTGCCGCCAATCCGCCACCCAAGAATACGCTAAGCATTGTTTTCCAACTGGCCACACCGCTCCAAAGCAAAATCAAAGCACCTATAGCAATAGCTATAACCGAAGTCTCGCCTACACATCCCGGTATAAAACCTACTATCATATCTGTCAGCGAGGTGTTTATAGGCTGATGCTGTCCCATCAATCCTAAGGGAGTGGCCATCGTAAAGCCATCGGCTAACTGGTTGCCCAATCCTAATATGGTATCGTTGGCTACCCATACACTCTCTCCGCTCATCTTGGCTGGATAAGAGAAGAACAAGAATGCTCTGGCTACAAGGGCAACATTGAGAAAATTCATTCCCGTACCACCAAATATTTCCTTGGCTATTATTACGGCAAATGCTATGGCTACGGCCATCATCCACAAGGGAGTAGTTACAGGTATTATCAATGGAATTATTATACCCGTTACAAGATAACCTTCTTGTATCTCCTCGTGCTTCCATTGTGCCCAGGCAAATTCAATTCCCAATCCTACAATGTAGCTTACAAGTACTTTAGGCATTACGGCCAAAAAGCCATAGGCAAAGACAGTTATAAAACTTGTAGATGCCAAAGTGCCTGCAGCTTGATAGTTTTGGTATCCTACATTATACATACCAAAAAGCAAGGCCGGAAGCAACGCTATTACAACCATACTCATAATGCGCTTTGAGTCTATGGCATCGTGAATATTTACACCATTTTTTGACGTAGAATTGGATACAAACAAGAAACTCTCAAAGCCGTCAAACAAGCTCCAAAAAGCATGGAACTTTCCGCCCTTCTCAAATTGGGGCTTGGCCTTGTCAAAAATATTTTTCAATTTCATATCTTAAGCATTCTCTTTATACAACACATTCAATCCTTCACGGACTATTCTTTGCAATTCCAGTTTCGATGAATCAACAAACTCGGCCAGAGCAAAGTCTTCAGGACTAACTTCATAGATACCTAATTGTTCTTGACGGTCAATATCTCCGGTTATGATTGCCTTGATTAGATATTCAGCGTATATGTCCATAGGTATTACCCGGTCGTATTCACCACTCATAATCATATGACGTTCACCGCCTTTGATGCGTGCATCAAGGTTATATTCCCTACCCTTCTGCAACCAGCTGAAATAACTTTTAGAGGTTGAGAACTGATTGAACCTTGGCATTATCCATCCCAAGATTTCATTTACATTATCCCCTTCAGGAATGGCGGTAACTTCAGATGCCTTTGGTGACAGGAAATCGTTTAAAGAACTTTTTACACCCGTCAGAGGATTGCCATTGATAATACGCACATGGTCGGCAGCAGACAATCTCTCATTAAGAATAGCTGACAATGGTGTTCCCACCAA
The DNA here is from genome assembly GCA_963639385.1 of Oscillospiraceae bacterium. Classification (GTDB taxonomy): domain Bacteria; phylum Bacteroidota; class Bacteroidia; order Bacteroidales; family Bacteroidaceae; genus Prevotella. Next base: position 1,206 of record CAVHVH010000060.1, on the reverse strand, counting down.
TGTTGACACATAAGTTGGTGTTTTCACCATGCTTCCAGCCACGGCGATAGTGCGGGTAAGGTCTACTTTCCCTGTTAATAACAATCTTCCAAAGAAAATAACCGCAAAGGGATCAACTGTCCAAACCACCTCTCCCTTATTGACGGGACTTATATGGTTTACCTGAACACCTACGTTTCCTGCCGGACAAGGTCCGTCAAAAACTGTTACTTCTACATTCTTTGCATTGACCAATGCCGTTGCACTCTGCTTGGCACCAATACCTAGATATGTCTTGGCTATCCTTGATAGTGCTGTTAATCCTGCTTGAAATGCCTGTTCGTTTCCTTCCAGTTCTACCTCAAAGTCAGAAGCCAAAGGCATATCTCTTAAAGCCGAGACAAAAATACCTTTTGGAGTTGTTGTAGGAACGGTTGAAACAGCATATGGCAACTGGTGTATGTAACCAAAAAGTCCGGCAGCGAGCAAACTCTCCTTTACTTGCTCTCCACTGGCCTCTTCAACATTAAGGGTGTCAAAATTTTGATAATGTTGCTCGTCTTCAGCCTTTACCTTCACGCTTAGCAGCTTGCGCCGTTCTCCGCGTTCTACCGCCACGACCGCTCCGCTTACCGGCGACGAGAACTTTACTTCTGGACACTGCTTGTTTACAAATAACGCATCGCCCGCCTTTACATAATCGCCTTCACGCACTACAACCTTGGGCGTTACTCCTACAAATCCATCAGGAGCAAGGGCGTATTCACCGCGTACAGGCATCTTCAAGACAGGGCCTGTAGCCCGTCCTTTTAAGTTAATATCAAGGCCTTTACGCAATTTTATTACATTTGCCATATAATAAATATATTAATGTGTTTTGGGTGGTTCTACAAATTTCCACCATTATGTTTTGTACTTTACATCTATAATCGCTAATACCAGGAGAGGTGGAGTCCCGTTTTTAAAGGCTTCTTTAGGCATCAAAGCCTGCCAAAGCAAAGGGATACCACACCCTACTTAAATTTGATGCAAAAATACAGAAAAAGACGCATATGGTAAAAAAAATCATTAATTATTTCTCCCCATGGATACAATATATGATTTGTTTTTTAGAACAATATATATTAAGGGCGGTAATTTATAGAACCACCCTCAATAGTTTTGATAACATGCTAACAAGTAACTATTCAGCAATAGTATAGCCATACGCTATTTCCATCCTATAAA
>CAVHVH010000059.1:6706-13549 GCA_963639385.1 Oscillospiraceae bacterium | reverse complement strand
GTATTATATATGTATCAGGAATACCACAAAAGATATTCCTGCAAATTACGGCACGCCATGAGCAAAAGACAATAGATAGTGAAGTCAAACTTATAGAACAAGGCGTTAACACAGGATTTATCTTTGTAGGAATTTATCTTGACAGATGGGCAGAAAGTCTTATGCCATGGCCTGATGAAGCCGTATCCAACAACCCTGATACAGGATTTTGCGCCATGAGCACACTCGACATAACAACCAAGCATGTACTGCCATACATATATAATAGATATGGGCACCTTCCGTGTATACTCGGTGGATATTCACTCGGCGGTCTATTTTCCCTTTGGGCGGCTACCCAAAGTACTAACTTCGTGGCTATAGCAGCGGCATCACCGTCTGTTTGGATAAAAAACTGGAACTGCTTTGCTGAAACTCATCCCATACACACTCAATACACATATTTAAGCTTGGGTAACCGCGAAGAGTATGCCCGTAACCATCGCATGGCGGCCGTAGGTGACTGTATACGCCAATATTACGATATTCTAAAAACACAAATTGGCAAAGATTGCGTCACACTTCAATGGAATAATGGCGGGCATTTTGATCACGAAGACAAGCGAATGGCCAATGCGTTTATTTGGAGCGTCGAGCAACTAAATTCGCGATGAAATGGGAGAAAACAGCATATTTTAATATAAAATGCCATATATGAGAACTTTATTTTTAACAACATTCACATTATTTATCTGCGTTCTTACATGCAAGGCGCAGATTACGAAGACTACATTACCAAACTCCACAGCAACATCAACGGTTCAACAACGGGCAAAGGTTGTTATCGAGACAACTATGGGTAATATTCATATTGAACTCTACAACGAAACTCCGCTCCACCGCGATAATTTTATAAAACTCATAGAGACTCACCATTTCTATGACTCTTTGCTTTTTCACCGCGTTATCCCTAATTTTATGATACAAGCTGGCGACCCACGCAGCAAACATGCCAAAAGCGGAGAACTATTAGGCGGCACTTCGCTCGATTACACCTTGCCGGCCGAAATACGTTTGCCGCAAATCTATCATAAACGTGGCACACTGGCAGCTGCACGCGAAGGCGATGAAAACAATCCCGAGCACCGTTCAAGTAGTACCCAATTCTATATAGTCTACGGCAAGCCATGTAGTGAACGCACCCTGCAACGCGCTCAAGAGAATCTAAAACAACTCTTCGGCGATAGCATCACCATGACCGACGAAATGAAAAACACGTATACCACTATTGGCGGTACACCTCATCTGGACGGGACTTACACCGTTTTTGGCGAAGTTACAGAAGGTATGGACGTAGTAGAGAAGATACAGGCTGTAGAGCGCGATGCCAACGACCGCCCGCTTAACGATGTGCGCATCATCCGTGCCACGGTAATATCGAATCTTCCTGTCAAAGCCACAAAAGCCGTCGCACCCAAAAATACCCGAAAGAAAGCTATAAAACGCAGATAACACAGGGCGATTCTAAAAAAAGTTAATTTGGCGAGCAATTCTACACATTTCCACCATATATCCTTGCATATTTTGTTATTTATTATTCACTTTGCATATCGGCGACAACAAAGTATCACCGTAGGTATTTCTCTTGAAAATTCACTAACATTATCGGCTGTCAACCACAGCCTCCAAACCAATTAATATCAAGATGACACGTTTTGCAACATTTTTATTGGCACTATGCTGCTGTCTATCTACAAAAGGACAGATAGACACGATGAAATCGGGTTTTTTAAACCCTCCACAAAGCGCTCGCCCACGCGTATGGTGGCACTGGATGAACGGCAACATTTCAAATTGCGGCATCAGAAAGGACTTAGAATGGATGCATCGCGTAGGATTGGGTGGTGTTCACATATTCGATGCTGGCAAGAACACACCTCAAGTTGTACCCGAGCGCATAGTGTATATGACACCAGAATGGAAGAAATGCTATGTTTTTGCTGCCGAATTAGCCGATTCGCTCGGTATGGAAGCTACAATGACCGTAACACCGGGATGGAGTAATACCGGAGGACCATGGGTAAAGCCCTGCGACGCCATGAAAAAACTGGTTTGGCGCGAAATTACCGTAAAAGGAGGGCAAGTTGTAAACATAAAGTTACCGGAACCCTATACTGTAAACGGCGCATTCCAAAACATCAAGGCACGTGGCACAGTATCTAACAAGACTTACTACAAAGATATAGCCGTAATGGCTGTAAGAACCAGCAATATGCTATCACTGCGCGAAATAGGCAAAAAAGTTACAGCAAGCAGTGGGAATTTCAATATTGATATGCTTACCGACGGTGACATGGCAAAAAGTCAGAATCTTACCGCCGATAGCACTGGTAAACAAGCATGGATAAAAATAGAACTCAACAAAGCATACACCATTAAAGCCATCTCACTGGCCGATGGTCGTCAACACAGTCAATGGCGCAATAAGCGTCCCGCTCCCACAAAATGGATAGAAGCCAGCAACGATGGTGTAAACTTTTATAAGATATGCGACTTAGTTTTAGGAGGCGCTCCACTCACCACGACAGACATTACGCCCACCACCGCACGCTATTTCAGAGTAGTTTGGAAAACCGACAAGCGCCCTCTTTCTATTAGTGAACTCAACCTATTTACCGCTTTCCGCGTTAACCATGCCGAGGAGAAGGCTGCTTTCGGCACGCCAGTTGACCTACCCCTCTACCCCACACCCGCTACCAACGAGGCTATCACACCTAACGATATAGTTGATATCACCCAATTCACCGACAGCACCGGAAGACTAGTTTGGAAAGCACCAAAAGGCAACTGGCGTATACTGCGCTTCGGCTATTCGCTCACCGGCAAAATGAATCATCCCGCATCGCCTGAAGCTACCGGACTTGAGGTAGATAAGATGTCGGCAGAAGCCGTACGCCGATATATCTCTACATACCTGGCCTCATACGACTTTGTTATGCACGGTAAAGAGGGAAAAAATCCGCTTACCAACCTGCTTATAGATAGTTACGAGGCGGGAATAACCAACTGGACGCCTCTTATGGCCGAAGAATTTAAGGTACGCCGTGGTTACGACATGATGCCGTGGATGCCTGCACTCACTGGTATCATCATAGAGAGTTCTGAAAAGACCGATCAGTTTCTATTCGACTGGCGCAGAACAATTGGTGAGCTCATAGAACAAAATCTCTACCGACAGATAGCCGACACTATGAAAGCCCGCAACATGGGTACCTACATGGAGAGTCACGAATCGTGCCGCGTCTACGAAGCCGACGGCATGGCTGTAAAGCAATATTGTACCATTCCTATGGGCGCCATGTGGGCAAGCGAACCCGTTATGCACATGAACGACAGCGGTGAAACAGGGAAACAAGGCGACATACGCGAGTCGGCCTCGGTAGCTCATATCTATGGCCAAAATCTGGTGGCAGCCGAATCGCTCACCTCTAACGGTACCGACGGCGACGGCCTGGCTTACTCGCTAACGCCCAATCAGCTAAAGCCTGCTGCCGACCTGGAATTTGCCAGCGGTGTCAACCGCATTGTTATCCACGACAGTGCCCACCAACCGGTAGACGACAAAATTCCGGGACAAGGACTGGAGATATACGGACAATGGTTTCACCGTCATGAGACGTGGGCCGAGCAAGCCCGCCCATGGATAGACTATCTCTCGCGTACCAGCTATATGCTTCAGCAAGGCCACTATGTAGCCGACGTAGCCTACTACTATGGTGACGACAACAATGTAACGGGTCTCTTCTATGCCAACCAACCCGAGGTTCCAAATACGGTATCGTATGACTATGTTAACACACCGGCACTTATCGGACAGATGAGTTGTAAGGACGGGCAGATAGTTACGCCATCGGGTATGACATACCGTATGTTGGCTCTCGATAAGAATACCGAGCGTATTACTATTCCGGCTCTACGCCATATAGCCAAGTTGGTAGACGGAGGAATCCCACTCTGTGGCAAGCGCCCCAAGCAAGTGCTCAGTCTTACTGACAACAAGGACGAATTTGATACACTTGTGGCCTATATTTGGGACCGGCAACGCACCAACGTATTCGAGAATACTTCTATTGATGCCGCGCTCAAGGCAGTAGGCATAGGTCCTGATATGGAATGCAATACCATGGATAGTCTGCGCTTTGTACACCGCCACACATCACAGGCTGAAATATACTGGATAAATAACCGCTGCTATCAGACACGAACCCTGAATGCAAAGTTCAAGATAACGGGCATGGCGCCTTACCTGTGGCATCCCGAAACAGGACACATAAGCCGACTTGCCTACACCATTAAAGACGGATATACCCACATCAATCTGCATATGACTCCAGCAGAAGCATATTTTATAGTGTTCAGGAATTGCGATGACACCACGGCAGAACCAAGCACCGTTACCCCCACAGATACGTCTACTATAGTTCTCACCAATCCGTGGACGGTAAGTTTCCAACCTGGGAGAGGCGCACCCAACAAGGTAGAAATGACCACACTTTATCCTCTCAACGAGAGCACCGATGAAGGAATACGCTACTTTGCCGGTACGGCCACATATCAGACTACGGTAAAACTTTCGAAGCCACAAATACACAAAAAGCAACTGTATATAAACCTTGGAAAGGTAAGTGCGCTTGCCGAGATTATAGTAAATGGAAAGAACTTGGGCACTGTCTGGCATGCACCTTTCGGCACAGAAATTACCCAAGCCGTAAAGAGCGGTATTAACAATATAGAGATACGTGTAACTACGCTTTGGCGAAACCGCATCATTGGCGACCAGCAACCAGGCTGCACCCACCGCTATACCTATACATCGTATAATTTCTACAACAAGGATTCTAAACTGCAGCCATCGGGTCTATTGGGGCCTGTTTCACTCTCCATTTCTTCCGAGAAATAAGCCTATAATCGCAAAAATCACCGATTCCATCGGTATAATGATGAATCTATAAATTGTCCATAATCAAAAGCCGCTGGCCCAACATAAGTTAGACCAGCGGCTTTTGATTATTCTTTTTCTAATAGTCTGCTTATTTGCTATAGAGCGCTACGATAGTTTCATAGAGTTCTTGCTTGCCAGAGATTTGGGCAGGTTCGCCGTTCTTCTTAGCATAAGCAACCAGGTCTTCGAGAGTAAGTTTACCCTCCTCGAAATCCTTACCCACACCATTGTCGAACGAAGCATAGCGCTCCTTGAACATCTTGGGAAGTTCGCTATTCTCCAGTATATCGGCAGCATTCTCCAGTGCACGTGCCATGGCGTCCATACCGCTGATATGAGCTATGAAGATATCCTCAGGGTCGGTAGAGTTACGACGCAGTTTAGCATCAAAGTTAGAACCACCATTGCCCAGTCCACCATTGCGGATAATCTGCATCATGGCCTGTGTAAGTTCGTAGTTATCTATAGGGAACTGGTCGGTATCCCACCCGTTCTGAGCATCACCGCGGTTAGCATCAATACTACCCAGCATACCGTTGTCTACGGCTACAGCCAGCTCATGTTCAAAGGTATGTCCAGCCAGCGTAGCGTGGTTTACCTCGATATTTACCTTGAAGTCGTCCTGCAGATCATGAGCACGCAAGAAACCTACAACAGTTTCTACATCCACATCATATTGGTGCTTAGTAGGCTCCATTGGTTTTGGTTCGATAAGGAAAGTACCTTTAAATCCTTTAGCACGTGCATAATCGCGAGCAGCTTTCAGCACCTGTGCCAAATGTTCTTTCTCACGTTTCATATCGGTATTGAGCAAGCTCATATAACCTTCACGACCACCCCAGAATACATAGTTCTGTCCGCCCAGTTTAATGGTAGCATCGATAGCAGCCTTTATCTGCACGGCGGCACGGGCCACAACATCAAAGTTAGGATTGGTAGCAGCACCGTTCATATAGCGCTTGTGACCGAACACATTAGCTGTTCCCCACAATAGTTTAATGTCTTCTGCGGCAGCCATCTTTTCCTGCGCATAATCAGTAATGGCTTTCATATTGGCCTCGTATTCCTCTATATCGTCAGCAGGGTCTACCAGGTCTACATCGTGAAAACAGAAATAGTGTATACCCAGTTTCTCCATAATTTCGAAACCGGCATCCATCTTGTCTTTTGCGCGCTGCAAGGCATTGTCGGCCTTGTCCCACTCGTAGCTGCGGGTCTGTCCGCCAAACTGATCAGAGCTAGCAGGACCCAGTGTGTGCCACCAGGCCATGGCAAACTTCAACCAATCTTTCATTTTCTTACCTGCCACTACTTTGTTTTCATCATAGTAGTGAAATGCCATAGGGTTCTTGCTGGCAGTTCCCTCAAAGGGAATCTTGCCGATTTGTGGAAAATACTCTTTTGCCATAATTGTTTTGTTAAGTATTGTTTTATTTAGACTTTACTGTAAAGAGTGGCTTTATAAATCACCACCATTATATTTATCCTTTATTGACGGCTATTGGCACCTTGTTCCAATATACCTTTCCATTCGGCATAAGCTTGCCTATATTGTGTCTGCAGAGCCTCATTGGGTTCTATCACGGCCAACTTGCGCAGTGTAGCAAAAGCCTCATCATGGTCGGCATATATACCACAACCCATTCCTGCTCCCTTGGCAGCTCCTATACTGCCATCGGTCTCATAGAGCTCTATGGTTGCCCCTGATGTAGATGCAAGGGCTTCGCGGAATACCGGACTAAGGAACATGTTGGCTTTCCCAGCGTGTATCTTACTGATATCCATTCCCATCTGCTGCATTATCTCCATGCCGTAGCAGAAGCTATACACAATGCCCTCTTGGGCAGCCCGCACGAGCTGAG
>CAVHVH010000059.1:0-6696 GCA_963639385.1 Oscillospiraceae bacterium | reverse complement strand
GCCTGGGTATGACGGTTAAAGTCTATGCCATGTACCGAGCACCCCACTTCGCGATTTTCCAGTACACGCTCGGCACCATTGCCAAATGGTATTATCCGTACACCTTCGGCGCCTACAGCCACACTTTCGGCCAAAGTATTCATCTCGGCATACGATATGCCCGCAGGTGCCGCATTACGACGCATCCACGCATTGAGTATTCCCGTGCCGTTGATACATAGCAACACACCTAGGCGTGTAAGGTCTTCTGTATAATTAACATGTGCAAAGGTGTTAACCCTACTTTTTTTATCATAATTAACATTGCCCAACACGCCATATACTACGCCCGACGTTCCCGCCGTAGAGGCAATCTCGCCTGGATTGAATACATTTAGGCTTAGGGCGTTATTGGGTTGGTCTCCAGCCCGGTAGCTTATAGGCGTACCCTCTTTAAGTCCCAGTTCTTCGGCTGCCTGTGCGCTCACAGTACTCTGTACTGCAAAGGTAGGCACTACATCGGCTATAATATCACGCGAAAAGCCATAGTAATCCATCAAGAACGAGGCTACGTTGTTTTCACGGAAATCCCAGAACATTCCTTCTGAAAGACCCGACACGGTAGTATTGACAACTCCACTGAGCCGCATAGCGAGATAGTCGCCAGGCAACATTATCTTGTATATTTTTTCAAATACTTCAGGTTCATTATCCTTTACCCATGCCAGCTTGGCTGCGGTAAAGTTGCCGGGCGAATTGAGCAAGTGATTCAAGCATTGTTCGCTACCCAAATCGTTGAAAGCCCTTTCGCCGTAGGGCACAGCGCGTGAGTCGCACCATATTATGGCATCGCGCAGAGGTTTTAGGTTTTTGTCTACGCATACCAAACCGTGCATCTGATACGATATTCCTATACCCTGGATATCTGCACCACAGGCACCGCTTTCTTTCATTACTTTGGCCAGTGCTAATTTGGCGTTGCTCCACCACATTTCGGGGTCTTGCTCGGCCCATCCACTCTTTACAGATTTAATGGGAGCCTCTGTTTCTGGAAAGAAGGCCGTAGCTACGCATGTACCCGTCAATACATCTACCAAAGAAGCCTTGACCGAGCTACTGCCCACATCAAAGCCTAACAGATATTGCTTGTTCATATTGCTTGCCGCATGTATTAGGTTTTATTCTTGTTTTATTCTTGACTCTTACCTTGCAAAGGTATAAAATATCTAATAATTAGCACAAGAGATTTTCTGATTTTATTTTACCTGTACGCACTTTTTTATAACTATCTGTTATGATGTAATTGAAGTAAGATTATACAAAGGTGATGAAAATTGAAAGATGATTATCTAAACGGCATGACGCCGGAGTATCCCGTTGGGATATACCGGCGTCATAATATTCGGGGGGATGAACGAGGATAGGGTGGTTCTATAAACTTAGTATTTTAGAACTACCCGACAATGTTATTTGTGCTTGGGGCGGCGGCGAGCCCATCCTTCTTCACTGAAGTCAGGCTCTTCACCACGTAGGTTTACAGTCTTTCCTTGCATTAGGTTCTTCCAATCGTCACGGCCAAATTTCTGATTTTCCCGTCCACGCGATTTCTTCTCCTTGTGCATACTACCTTTTTTAGGGGCTGCGTTACGTCCATGCCCAGCTTCATCAGCTTCGTTACAACGCACTTCGCGACCTTTATATACCGTACCGTTCAAAGCCCGCATTACACGTTGGGCATCTTGTTGAGGAACCTCGATATAGGCAAATTTTGAAAGTAGATCGATATGCCCTACTTGCTGTCTACCACCTTTGATATGGCGGTTTATGTACTGCATCACCTCTCCAGGATAGAAGCCATCGGCCTTGCCAAGGTTGATGAATAGACGAGTAAATCCTGCTTCGGCTTTGCGCGGACCGCGCGGTTTGTCGCCCTGGCGCTGTTTCTTTCCACGACTTTCTGCAGAACGTTGTTGTGATGAAGGACGTTCTATCTCTGGTGCATTCTTGTAATATTCCAAGAACCGTCCGAAGGTAACAGCCACCATTTTCTTCAGAATATCTTCTTTGTCTATGTATTCAAACTGGCGGTTTATCTCGTCCATGTATAGGGCTATCTGCTCTTCGTCTACATCGGTTTTCATAATGTCGTCCATAACCTTGTACAGCTGCTTTTTGCATATTTCCTCGGCCGAGGGGAGTGTGCCGTCAACAAACTGCTTGCCTATAACGCGTTCAATGTTGCGCACTTTCGACTTTTCGCGGGTATGGATAATTGATATTGATGTACCTTTTTTTCCTGCTCGCCCAGTACGTCCGCTACGGTGGGTATAGTTTTCTATATCATCGGGCAATCCGTAGTTAATAACATGAGTCAAGTCGCTCACATCGAGACCTCTTGCTGCTACATCGGTGGCCACAAGCAACTGTACGGTATGCTGGCGGAACTTTTGCATAGTAAGGTCGCGCTGTTGTTGCGACAAGTCACCGTGCAGGGCTTCTGCGTTATACCCGTCACGTATTAGTTTATCGGCTATCTCTTGGGTCTCAATCTTAGTGCGACAGAATATAATAGCGAATATGCGTGGATAGAAATCTACTATACGTTTCAGGGCCAGGTACTTATCTTTTGAGTGTACCATATAGTAGATATGGTTTACGTTCTCAGCCCCTTCATTGCGCGAACCTACCACTATTTCCTTATAGTCGTGCAGGTAGTTGCGTGCTATACGCTCTATTTCGCGACTCATTGTGGCCGAGAAAAGCAGAGTATTGCGATCGGCTGACAATCCTTCGAATATAGCATTTATACTTTCTGTAAATCCCATATTGAGCATCTCGTCGGCTTCGTCGAGCACTACGTTGCGTACCTTATCTAAATGCGCCACACCGCGATTCATCAAGTCTATAAGCCTACCTGGTGTAGCCACAATTATCTGCACGCCGTGACGGAGTGTACGTATCTGTGCCTCGATAGAAGCACCACCATATACTGCTACTATATGTACTCCAGGCATATATTTGGCAAAGTCGTTCAGATCATCGGCTATCTGTAGACATAGTTCGCGTGTAGGACTGAGCACTAAGGCCTGCGTATCTTTGCTGTTGGGGTCTATACGCTGCAATACCGGTATGCCAAAGGCGGCGGTCTTACCCGTTCCTGTCTGTGCCAGGGCTATTACATCATTACGATTACCCAAAAGATAAGGGATTACTTCTTCTTGGACGGGCATAGGATGCTCAAATCCAAGTTCACTGATGGCGCGGCGTATATCTTCGCTCACGCCCAATTCTTCAAATGTCTTCAATTTTATTCCTATTAATGGTTTCAGAGTGGTTTTTAATTTCCACCCTCTAAAAAAAAGAGGAAGGCTTTTTCACCCTCCCAGCCATTAATAGGGTGTAAACCTTCTAATATTTCTAACAGTGCACCCACTGCTCATAAAACGGCTGCAAAAGTACAAAAAATCATTGATATTCGGGCGTTTTTGCGCAAAAAACTTTTCTTTTTCATGGTCTTCATCTGCGTAATATAAGACCGAAAATCGTGTCAATTTGTTTTTTCACCGCTGCTACGACATACTTTCTCCGTTTTTATTGTTACTTTTGCCGCAATTACTATGGCTTTAACGTGGCTTGCCTTAGGTCTGGCCATGAATATTATTTGCCAAACCACCCAGAACTGCATGATATACAACTTGGAAGAATTTGCAGCCCAGTATCACCTTGACGATACGTTTGGCGCTTACGCAGCCCATTTAGATGTAAGCGCTAGCGCAGAGTTTGTCGCCATGATAGAGCAGCATACCCTCTTTTCCAAATTGCTGCTTGTAACGGCTGGCGGTTGTAGTATAACAGCTATCGATACGAGCAATCCTACAAACCTATACCATGGCGATATGCTTCTTGTGCCTGCCGATGTAAAGTGCAGAGTAGATACTGTTACACATGACTTCAAGGGCGAGTGTGTACTGGTAGACGAGCAATATGCAGCGCAACTTACCCATTATAATCTTACTAACGAGAAATATAAAGGTATTCAAGATATCTTTCATTTTATACGCGACATTATACGCCACCGCCATATCAACAAGAGCGAACTTATACGCAGTATGTTCAATGTACTCAAACTGGCCGTGGGCGAACTACCTTACGAGCAGTGCACCATATCGCACGACTTAGGGCACAAGAAAGAACTCTACGAGATTTTCCTGCATCATCTCTATCGCAATTTTCGCAAAGAACGGCAGATACATTTCTATGCCGACAAACTCAATGTATCTGTTGCCTACCTGTCGCGCACGGTTAGAGAGATTAGCGGCTCTACCGTAAACGACCATGTTACATCACTGGTATACAAAGAGATTTGTAATATGCTATCTAACTCGGATATGACCGTAGGCGAGATTGCTACCAACCTTAATTTCAGCGATCAGAGCGCCCTTACCAATTTCTTCAAGCAACGCTCAGGCATCACCCCCGTTGCCTACCGCCACCGGCAACTCAATGCATAGAACTACTTTTCTACCATTACTCACAACAAACATACAAGCCTGCAAGCTACCATTCATCCATTTTTAAGGAATTGGTGCGTGCAGGCTTGTGTGTATTGCGTATTGCTGATATGAGTGGTTCTAAAAATTGCCACCCATATATTACTTGAGTGTAAACTTATGCGAGTACAACATTTCTTTAGGGTCGAGTGCCTTGTCAAGTTCTTCTTTACTCATAAGACCCTTCTCTATCACAATATCGTACACCGAGCGACCTGTTTCGTGAGCTTCCTTGGCTACTTTCGAACTATTCTTGTAACCAATAATTGGGTTAAGAGCAGTAACTATGCCTATGCTATTCTTTACCATCTCATAGCAGTGCTCTTTGTTTACGGTTATACCCAGCACACATTCTTCAGTAAGTGTGTCTATGGCATTCTTCAGCCATGTCAGACTTTCAAACAGACTTTCTGTTATAATAGGCTCCATTACGTTGAGTTCCAACTGTCCAGCCTCTGCAGCAAAGCTTACCGTGGTGTCGTTTCCTATAACCTTGAAGCATACCTGGTTGGTAACCTCTGGTATTACGGGGTTTACCTTACCCGGCATGATAGACGAACCTGGAGCTTTGGCCGGAAGGTTTATCTCGTTGAGGCCACAGCGCGGACCCGAGGCCATCAGACGCAGGTCGTTACATATTTTTGAGAGTTTTACGGCCAACCGCTTCAGTGCCGACGAATAACTTACGTAGGCTCCCGTATCGGGTGTGGCTTCAACCAGGTCGCTGGCCGAAATAAAGTTTTCACCGGTCAGCTTGCTTAGGTTGGCTGCGCAGAGCTTAGCAAAACCGGGCACGGCGTTAAGACCTGTACCTATAGCAGTTCCGCCCATATTTATTTCGTGTAGTAGCTTTACGTTGCGTTCCAGATTCAGTATTTCTTCTTCCAGATTGTTGGCATAAGCACGGAACTCCTGCCCAATGGTCATTGGAACGGCATCTTGCAGCTGGGTGCGTCCCATCTTTATAGCATCGGTATATTCGTCGCCCTTGTAACGGAACGCGCTTATCAGTCCAGTAAGTGCACCTACAAGATGCGTATTCATACGTATTAGCGCCAATCGTATACTGGTAGGATATACATCATTGGTACTTTGTCCGCAGTTGCAATGGTCATTGGGCGAGCAGAATTGATATTCACCCTTATTGTGACCCATAATCTCGAGAGCGCGGTTGGCAATAACCTCGTTGGCATTCATATTGACAGAGGTTCCTGCACCACCCTGAACCATGTCTATAGGGAAGTTGTCGTGCCACTTTCCATCGATAATTTCGCGGCATGCCTGCGAAATTGCCCCAGATATCTCATCATTGATAACACCCAACGAATGGTTGGTCTGCACGGCGGCCAGCTTAACATAGGCTATAGCTATGATAAAGTCTGGATAGGCACTCATAGTTTTTCGCGAGATATGATAGTTGTTTATTCCGCGCTGTGTCTGCACACCATAAAGTGCACTTGAGGGAACGTCGAGCTCGCCTAACAAGTCGGCCTCTGTACGATAATTCTTTTCGTCTGTCATAATTATTGTATTTTTATTATTGTAGGGTGCAAAGGTACATTGGTTTTATCAAACGCCATTTATAAAAAACGCACGATAATTTGTAAAAAGTAAACATTTTCTATCTGCCCAACTTCTGTACAAAAGCAAATATAGGTAAAAATAACCAAGCGAGGGTGCACCCATTAGGATACACCCTCACTATTTTTAGCATCTTGCATATCGCAATAATGCTGCAGACAGATATTATTACTTATTTACCACTTTCTTGGTTTTACCATTACTGTACTTAACTATGGTAACGCCGTGTACGGGCTCGGCCACGCGCACACCGTCAAGCGTATAATAGGTTGCACCAACAGGTTGGTTCTGAAGTTCTTCAATACCATTCTGCACCTCATCGTTGCTGGTAGAAACGGCAAAGATGGCTGCCGAGCGGTTTTCTGTAGTTTCTTCGGCAGTGATACTCTTTATAGTCTTGGTATTGTCTGTGTTTACCGCCGACTCGAAGAGTTGGAATCCATAGGCATCAATCTTGCCTACATCACCAGCCCAGTTTTTCTTGGTAGCTATACGGCCCAAAGAGGTTACCACGGCTGCCGCCTGGGCTGCCGATGTAGTGCTATCCCAGTTATACATGGTAATACTGGCGTCGGCTGTAGAGCCA
>CAVHVH010000058.1:0-13698 GCA_963639385.1 Oscillospiraceae bacterium | reverse complement strand
GATTCGAACCACCACAAACAGAACCAAAACCTGTTGTGCTACCATTACACCATAGAACAATCTGGGATGCAAAATTACCAAATTAATTGGCAACGACCAAATTTTGCAGCGTTTTTTTCTTGTTAGTCTTTTTGTTTTGGGATGTTTTAGGGGGTTACAGCCGTTTTATAGTGGCTTTTATAGCTATTCTGCCTGTATTTTTGTGGGCATTTTTGCGCATTAGAGCGCTATAGCGAACGAGAGCCCAGCTGCCAGTGTACTCATCCACTCGCGCGAGCCTTTGCTATGCGAGGGCAGTAGATTGTAGTCAATAAACAGGCGTGTATTGTAATGTTCGGCGGCGCGGTATGTAGCAGAGAGACCAGTGCCAAAGGTGGCGCTATCTCGTGTACCTATGTCCATGCTCTTCAATCTCAGCCTTGGGTAGTGTATGTATCCGGCCAGGGCTTTGCTTCCTAATTGCCACCGCGGACTAAGAGGTAGCGAGAAGTAAGCTCCTGCGTATGCAGAAACGGCGTCGAAAGTATGGTCTTCGGCCACGTTACCATCGGTAATGATGTGGGTATTAGTAACGGTAAACCGGCCTCCCGCACCTATATAGGGTGTAAAGAAGTAAGCACCCTCTATACCAGCCGTAGAACCGGCCGAGGTGCTAAATTCGTGCTCTTCGTCAATGTCGTATTCGCTCAGCGGGATATTCATACCCACATAGATACCCAAGAACGAGGGCTTCTGCATCATGTCGAACTTGTAGTTTGTTTCGTGGCGGGTTATTCCGCGGTCACGGAATATTCTGTCGGCTATCCAGTACCCCAGCTCGGTAGAAATGATGCCTACGCCGGCTCCCGTGAGCACGTCGCTCAGCCAGTGCTTATTGTTTACTACGCGCATTAATCCAGTAGCTGTGGCTACAGAGTAGCTACCAATGCTTATCCATGGACTAATATGGCCGTACTCCTTGCTGAGCATAGTAGCAGTCATGAAAGCCGTAGCGGTATGGCCTGACGGGAAAGAGTGATTGTCAGTACCATCGGGACGTTCTACGTTAGATGTAAGTTTTACGCTTTCTACTACAGTGCCCATAATGGCTGCCGATAGTGCTCCTGAGGCTATCATGCGGCTCCACGAACTGCGGCTTTCTACGCCGGCTGTCTTCAAGCCGAGCATTACCAGTCCAGGAAGAAACTGCGTTACATCGTCTACATGGTTGCGGTATTCGGGTAGATAATCGTGGCGTAGACCTCGGAAGTGAGCATCCTGTCCCTTTACCAACAGTCCGGCGGCTATCAGCGGTACGCCCAAATAGGTAGACTGGTACAGTCGCCTTTGGGTTATACCTTTGCCTACGGTTGTAGTTGCCGCAGTGGCTATGACCGTGGTATCGGGTTGTAGTATAGAGTCTGTGGCTACGATGGCAGTTGTGTCGGTTAGGGTATCCGTGACAATTGTGTTGGCCGTAGCTGATTGGAGGAAAGCAGCAATCATTACTGCCATTGCTACCAGTTTTTTCCTGTTCATTGCTCTTGGTCTTTGCGTATGAGGGCCAGCAGATGGTCTACGGCCAGTTCTTCGGGAATATTTTTTTCTACACATTCTTGCCGGCGGTATAGCGATACGCGGTTTACGCCAGCACCTACGTAGCCGTAGTCGGCATCGGCCATCTCGCCTGGACCATTGACAATACACCCCATGATGCCTATCTTTAGTCCTTTCATATCGCTAGTAGCCTCTTTGATGCGTGCTATGGTAGTACGCAGGTCGTATAGCGTGCGTCCACATCCCGGACACGATATGTATTCGGTCTTGCTTACGCGCAGTCGGGCAGCCTGGAGTATGGCAAAGGATGTGGCGGCCATGTCGTCGGCACTTATTGAGCCTTTGTTCATCAGCCATATACCATCGGTTAGTCCGTCTATCATCAGTGCGCCCATGTCGGCGGCGGCATCAAGTTGTAGGTCGGCCTTGTTGTCTGTTTGGTACATCTGTGCGAACACTACGGGGTTAGTTAAACCGCGTGCCGTCATTTCGTGTACCATGGCACGCTGGTCGCCAGTAGGATTGGCGTGGTGGGTCATCACTACGGTTACTACCTCGGGGTGTGCTTTTAGGCAGGCCACATACTCTTCGACAGGTGTTCCAAACTGGAGTACCAAGAATTTAACCTTGCTGGTGTCCATTCCTATGAAGGGCATAGCCTGGGCTGGATATATGGGGTATATCTGTTCTATGCCTTCGGCCCGCAATGACGGTAGTGCGTTGAAGTCGGCTATATAGGCTTGTCCTGGAATTATATTCTCGGGCTTTTGGTTGCCTATGTATATATAGTCGGGCTGCAGATCGGGGTTGGGCGTTTCTAGAGCTGCATTGGTTATTACTACCGGCACGTGGCTTCCGCCTATATTGCCTGCGGCTTTGGTTTTGCGGCGAGTGGGGTATAGCCAGTTTAGTTCTTTTGCTTCGGTGGCAGGTATCAGCCTGTGTCTGGCTCGTTTGGTGAAGTGTTCGGCCAGTCTGCGGGCCACGGGAATTTCGGCCTCAGGTTCTTCTGAAAGCGATACGCGTATGGTATCGCCTATACCGTCGGCCAGTAAGGCACCTATACCTACTGCGCTCTTTATGCGTCCGTCTTCGCCCTCGCCAGCTTCGGTAACGCCAAGGTGCAGCGGATAGTGCATGTCTTCCTTGTCCAGTTGTGTTACCAGTAGGCGTACAGATTGTACCATCACTACGGTGTTAGAGGCTTTGATAGAGATAACCACATCGTTGAAGTTTTGTTTTTTGCAGATGCGCAGAAACTCCATGCAACTCTCCACGATGCCCTCGGGCGTGTCGCCGTAGCGGTTGCGTATACGGTCGCTCAATGATCCGTGATTAACACCAATACGTATGGCTGTATGGTGTTTGCGACAGATGTTGAGAAAGGGTACAAAGCGTTCTTCTATCTTTTGTAGTTCGTGTGCATATTCCTCATCAGTATATTCCAAATGTACAAACTTGCGTGCGGGGTCTACGTAGTTGCCCGGGTTTATGCGCACCTTCTCGGCATAACATGCTGCCACGTCGGCCACATTCGGATTAAAATGTATGTCGGCTACCAACGGAGTGTTGTATCCGTCTGCGCGCAGGGCGGCATTGATATTCTTTAGATTTTCTGCCTCGCGCGAGCCTTGTGTGGTGAGTCTTACCAGTTCGCCTCCTGCTTCTATAATTTTTTCGGCCTGTTCTACGCATGCTTGGGTGTCGTTGGTATTGGTGGTGGTCATCGACTGTATGCGTATGGGGTTGTTCCCCCCCATATTTATGCCCCCTATGTGTACCTCTGAAGTTTCCCGGCGGCGGTAGTTAAACAGGTCAGTTACACTTGTACTCATATTCCTTGATTTCGGCCAGTTCGCGGTTGGCTTTCTCTATTTTTGCTCCCAGTCCGGCTTTCCATTCAGCCACGGTCTGTGCCACTTTCTCATCGCTTAGAGCTATCATCTCTGCAGCCAATATGGCTGCGTTCTGAGCTGCGTTTACGCCCACGGTAGCCACGGGAATTCCCGGTGGCATCTGTATTATGCTCAGCATGGCGTCAAGTCCGTCGAGCATTCCCTTTATAGGCACGCCAATAACGGGCAGTGTGGTCGATGCTGCTATTACTCCTGGCAGGGCGGCGGCCATACCTGCGGCAGCTATGATTACGCGTATGCCGCGTGCTTTGGCTCCCCGCGCAAAGGCCTCTACGGCTTCGGGTGTACGGTGGGCCGACAGCGCGTTTACTTCGAATGGTATTTGGTGTTCGTTGAGCCATTTGCAGGCTTTTTCCATAACGGGCATGTCGCTTGTACTGCCCATGATAATGCTAACTATTGGATTCATAGCTGTTATGTTTGTAATATTTTTATATATCTATATGATTACGATGAAGCCTATAAGCAATCCTATACAGTAACCTGTCATGACCTGCCCCAATGTGTGCTGGTGCAGGATGATGCGGCTTGACCCTACCATGCCTGATACAAGTAGGGTGAAGCAGAGCCACCATATTGGGTTGAAGCCGAAGAGTAGCGAGAAGGCTATAAGAGCTCCAGTAACGCCTCCTATGGCAGCGGTATGGGTAGATATTTTCCACCATACGTTGATTATGGCGCATATTATCTGAATGAGCAGAGCCGCCATTAGAATGCGTGCCATAAAACTGGGTATGTGCATTCTGGTCATCAGATAGTAACAGGCAAAGTAGCAGAATATGGAGATGGCGTAGGGTACCATACGGCGTTCTTTGATACCCGTCTGTTGTGGAGTCCATCCCCGATGGCGATGGTACAGATGTATGAGCAGCGTGGGCACGAGTATGGTAAATAGGTAGACCATGCCCAGTACCAGCAGCTTGTACCCCCAAGGCAATAGAGCCAGGTAACTGAAGACGAATAGGGCCACCAGTCCTACTATGGGTAGATAGAAGGGGGTGAAAATGGCGCTCAACACGCGCGCTGCAAGTATTATTCTTTTTGTGTTCATCGTCTTAGTCGTGCTACGGGTATACCCAGTCTATCGCGGTATTTGGCTATGGTGCGCCGTGCTACGGGCATTCCCATTTCTTCCATTTTCTCTGCCAGTGCCTGGTCACTCAGTGGAGAGTGTTTGTCTTCTTTGTCTATTATTTCTTTGAGTGCTGCGAGTAGGCGGCGTGTTGACGCTTCCTCGCCGTTGCTGTTGGTGTAGCGGTCGTTGAAGAAGAATTTAAGTGGTTGTATGCCCCATTGTGTCTGTATGTATTTGGCGTTGGCCACGCGCGATATAGTAGACTTGTCCAGTCCGGTTACGGCTTCTATATCAATGAGTCGCATGGGACGTAGGTCGCTCTCATCGCCATCGGCAAAGTATTGTTGCTGCCAGTCTATTATAGCTTGTGTAACCAGGGTGATAGTTTGTCGTCGTTGTTCTACGGCGCGTATAAATCCCCTTGCCTTATCTATTTTCTCTTTGGCAAAGAGGATAGCTTCCTTGGCGTTGCGGTTCAGTCCGTTTTTGTTGCGTTTGTAGGTGTCAACCATGTCTTGATATTCGGGACTTACGCGCAATGGTGGAATGTCACTATCGTTTAGGGTGAAGGTGGTGTGCCCGCTTTCGTCGGTATCAGCGGTAATGTCGGGTGTTATCTGCTGCCATTTGCCGTTAGATGTGCCGTCGTAAGCCATGCCGGGTTTGGGGTTGAGCTTCGACATTTGGGTGCGCAGGACTTCGGTCTGCGTATCGCTGAGTTGCAGGCTCTGCTGTATCTTATCCCATTGGTTGTGTGTAAAGGCTTTGTAATTATGGATCAATACATTTAGCATGAGTTGCTTGATGCGCGAGTCTTCGCGGCGTCGGGTCTGTATGAGCAGACATTCTTGCAGCGAGCGTGCCCCAACGCCTGGCGGGTCGAACGTTTGCAGTATATTGAGCATGTGTTCTATTTCGGCTTCGGGTACGTCTATATTGTTGTATATGGCCAGTTCGTCGCAGATGGTACTGATGTCTTTTTGCAATAACCCGTCGGGTTCGAGCGACCCTATGAGATATTCCAGTATAGTATGTTCGGTCTCGCTCAGTTGCAGCTCCATCATCTGTTCTTTCAGTTGGTCGTAGAACGATGGTATATCGGCTTCGTACTGTGCCGGTTCGGCTTTCTGCTCCCATTGCCCATAGTCATCGGTTGTAGCAGGTTCGTCGTCGTTGTCGCCAAGTTGTTCCAAGGCGCTGTCCAGAGCATCTTTCCGTTCTTCGCGTTCGTTTTGCTCGTCAAAGCTTTCGTTGCCCTCATCGTGTTCAGTGTCGTTGTCGGCCAAGGTGTGCTCGTCGTGGTCGTCGCAGCGTTCCAAGGCTGGGTTGTCGTTAAGCTCGGTATTTACGCGTTCGGCCATTTCGGCTGCGGGCATCTCGAGCATTTTTACCAGCATCATCTGCTGCTGGGTAAGGCGTTGTTGCTGAATGAGTTTCTGCTGTTGCTCTTGTGTTAAACGTAACTCGTTCATAACCTTGTATTGGCTTACTTAAAATATTCTTTTATCTGTGCGGCCTGTGCGGCAAGTTTGTTAGGATCGTCGTATCCGAATCGTTGCCATATAGTATGACATGGCTGACAGAGAGGTTCTTCTGTCATGGCTGTGCGTTTAAGACAAGGATCGAAACTTTGGTATATTTCCATGATATGGCATATCTCTTTAGCACTTATGTCTGTCATTCGGGCCAATTCGATTATCTCTGGAGTCTCGGGCACCATAGTTATGGGCACTAGTCTGAAGTACAGGTCAAGTATAAGTATAAGTTGCAGTGGAGTTATACCCGTGTTGGCTATGGGCTTGAAATCGTTTTCCCATGACATGGTGTTGGTTTCTACACCTTGGTAGAAGGTTCCGGCCTGTCCAAATCCGTTCATGCGGCGCAGCAGATTAGCCTCTTTGCGTAGCAGGCTGGGGTGACCTTCGTATTTGTTCCAGAGTTGCTGTAATACGGGCGTGTCTATTTGGCGCAAGCGGAACATTTTTGCTTGCAGTATGCGTGGCTCTATATGCAGTTCAAGTGCCAGTTGCACCAATCCACGTGCATATATGGGCTTTACTCCTGCGGGCTTTTCCAGATACAGTTGCATCAGCAGCAGCCAATAGTCGTCTGACCAAGAAGCGTATTTTGCCATGTCTCTATTTATATATAGGTGCAAAGTTACTGTAAACTGAAGACAATGCAAAGAAAAAGAAGTGTTTTTTACTGCGGTATGGTTGTGGTGTTTGAGTCTGACACTTTTATCGCCGACTTGTATTCTATTCGTCTAGATAGCCTTTGGCAAATAGATCGTAGGCTATGGCTTCAAGCTCGGTTACGTTACGTTTTGCCAACGCACGTTCTATCTTGTTTATAAGTTGCTGCCGTCGCTGTTCATCATCGCCGGCAAATTGGCGGGTAAATCTATCTATCATGGAGTTTTAGCAGTGATTGGTTGTAATAAATGCTATATAGATTTTGACCGTACATACGGCTCGTACCCAGCCGTGCTGTATGGGGTAGTTGTGGGGCAGGTGTACCTGTAGCCACCGTTATGGGTGATGTTTCCATTCTGAGTTCGTCCCATAGGTTGAGGGCTATAAACGACTTGAGTGTAGTTGCCCCGCCCTCTACTATTAAACTTTGGCGTTGTTCTTTATAGAGCCTTTCCAGTACAATTTCTATGGGCGTATCATGTGTAAGCACTATGCGGTAAGGATCTGGTCCAGACCAGTGGCGCACATTGAGTTTAGGATGGTCACGCTCGGCCGTAATGCGACCTACCAGTATGGCATCGCTCTCGGCGCGTAGCCGGTGCGAAATAGTCTGCGTCATAGCGTTCGATATCATAGTGGGTTTGAAGTGGTCGTCAATAAATCCGTTGACCGTCTGTGCCCACTTCAAAATGATGTAGGGGCGGTGACAGGTGTTCATAGTGATGAACATACGGTTAAGCCATCGGCACTGCTTCTCTAAAACGCCCACGGTTACCTCTATTCCGGCATCGCGCAGTCGCTGAATTCCACGTCCACTTACCTGGGCAAAGGGGTCTATGCACCCTACTACTACGCGTCTTACTCCCTTAGACATTATCAAGTCGGCACAGGGCGGGGTGCGGCCGTAGTGCGAGCAGGGTTCCAAACTTACGTAGAGTGTAGACTTTTCTACCAAAGGGTTGTTTTCTGGCTTTACTGATGCAAAGCAGTTTACCTCGGCATGGCCTTCTCCGCAACGCACGTGATAGCCCTCGCCAATAATGCGCCCTTGGTATACCAGTACGGCCCCTACCATAGGATTGGGCTTGGCGTTCTGCCGTCCGCAAGCTGCCAGCTGCAGACAGCGCTGCATGTATCTTTCGTCGGTCTCTTGTGTATTCATTATTTATTCTTTGTATGCCAGTATTTAACATTGACCGGGAGGCCATGCTTATCGGTAACTGTAAGGCGCAGATCGCCACCGTTATGGTCAAAATAAGTTACATGTATGGGGTGCAGTCCGGCGCGCATGCCATACTGTCCTGTTACCTCAACGCCATCGTGCATGCCGTCGCTATCTACCACCATGGTAGAGTCTATGGTAAGCTGGCTTCCATCGTCAGAGTATAGACCGAAGGTATATACACCATCGGCAGGCACCTCTATGTATCCAGTAATTACGAGTCCTATATTGTCTTTGGCTTCGCGTGGTATCATAACACCTGGTGTAACGTATTCTCCTTTTAGCGGAGCCTGCTCTATGCCTTTACACCATTCGCCCGGATAGTCGTACCACAGGTTGCGTAGCCCGGCCTCTAATGGTTGGGGTACAGAGGTGGCTTGAGTCAATCCAGTTTTTATGAACGAAGCTCGCACCACATCGCCCTTGCGCCCGTCGGCACCAAAGGGGCGGAATATAAAGTGGGTAGTCTGTTCTACCTCTATAGGCCCAGTATATTGGGGCGATGAAGGCTGCGGCATAGTTCCATCGGTAGTATAGCGAATAGTAACCGAGGGGTCTATACAGTTTACCTTTACCGTGTCGAGGTTAGTAAATACGCTGGTACGGATAAGTCCTGTAAAGTCGGGCATACGATATTTTATACCCATAGCCTCAAGTCGTGGCAGATGAGCCAACATTCTGCGAGTAAAATCGTTGTAGTCCATGTTTTGAGGATTGCTCCAAGCGCGCTCGGCCACGGCCATAAACCGGGGAAACATTTGGTACCACATTCTTTCGACGCTTGCTATGCGCTCACCCCATAGGCACGAGTGTATGCCACGCACCAACCTACTCTCGTCGTCGTTGAGTGTAGCATAGGGGTTAAAGTGGTATATGCCGGGAAGTTTGGTTGCATCTTCACGTGCGCTGAGATAGAAATAAGATACGGGTACATTTATAAGGTCGTTGCCGTGGGCAGTGGCCTGTTTCGGTCCCTTGGGTAGCCACGAGCGCCACCACATTACGGTGGTGTAGTTAGACAGACCTCCGTCTATTACATCGTCCCAGGCTATCATCTTTCGGCCGTGTGCTCTGAAGAAGTCTTCCATATAGTGGTTGAACCAAGTCTGCAGTTGTGCTTCGGTCTGCAGATTATTGTCTTTCATGCGGCGCTGGCAGTCGGCACAAGTGCGCCAGTTTTTCATGTCTACTTCATCGCCGCCTATATGCACATACTCGTAGGGAAAGAGTTCGAACAGTTCGCTCCACACATTTTTGCAAAATTCGAGCATGGTGTCCTTGCCAGGGCACATGGGCGTAGTAAAAAGCCTACCCCAGCCTGTATGTTCGTTGCACGACAGTCCCTTAACGCAGTTGATGGCCGTAAGACTGTGACCCGGCATATCTATTTCTGGTATTACGTTGATGCCACGTTGGGCGGCATAGTCTACTATGTGGCGTACATCCTTTTTGGTATAATATCCACCATATTGACGCTCTCCGTTGGCAGTGGTACGCATCTTGCTCTCGGGCAGTAGCATATTGGGCATATCCTCTTCGCGGGCACGCTGCAGGCACGCCGAATCTTGTACATTAAGTTGGCGCCAACCGCCCTTTAGGGTAAGCTGAGGGTAGCGTTTTATCTCTATCCGCCATCCCTGGTCGTCAGACAGATGCCAGTGAAAGCGGTTAAGCTTGTAGTAGGCCATCACATCGAGAACCCGCTCTAACTCGGCTACGGTATAGAAGTGGCGCGAACAGTCAACCATAAATCCACGCCACCCAAACTGAGGCGCATCGTTTATATGTGTACAAGCTACTTGACTTCCGGCACCATTGCCCACAGGCATAAGTTGGCGTAGCGTGGCTATACCATTGACTACACCTTGATATCCTCCACCATTGATAGTAATCCCTTTGGGAGAAACCTCAAGAGTGTAAGCGCCAGGAGTAAGAGTGGAAGAGAGTTGTAGGCGTATGTCGGCCTTGCTATGCACTACGGTAGCCTCTATATGCGACTGGCTTTTCAGTGCTTCGGCCATGTACTGCGCAGCACGCTTCAATCCGGTCTCGCCCACGCTTATCGTGATTTTATGGGGAATTACCCACGTGCCACTGGTTTGCACCATCTCTACAGGTTGGGGAATAACGGCTGCCGTTTGTGCCCTTGTGCTACCGCTCATTATTACGGCCATTGCGGTCATTATCATCTGGAGCCCGAAGATTAACGTTGTGCCCCGTCTACATTTTTTATAACTCTCTGGCTGTTTCATATCCATATTTTTTATAACTTTGCGCTTATGACATACAATGAGTTGTGCCACCGCCTGTCGCCTCTCTATGGTGCAGGTGAGGCTCGTGCCATAGTGCGCATGGTAGCCGAAGACGAGTTTGGCCTTTCGACCACCGATATATATATGGGCAAAGTTAGCCAATTATCGGCAGATGAGCGAGCAAAGTTTGAGGAAATTATATCAAGAATAGCCAATTACGAACCCGTACAATATGTGTTGGGTCATGCTGATTTCTGCGGCCACAGGTTCAGCGTGTCGCCAGGTGTGCTCATTCCCCGGCCTGAAACAGAGATGCTTGTCTCTATGGTGGGCAGTGGGCAGAGCGGTCGCTTCAGTATACTCGACATCGGAACAGGGTCGGGCTGTATAGCCATATCAGCCGCACTCGAATTTACCGAAGCCGATGTTACGGCATGGGATATTTCTGATACGGCCATCGCCACGGCCCGCCATAATGCCCGCCAACTGGGAGCTCATATAAACATAGTAAAACAAGACGCCCTAACTCCGCCAGACGACACTGCATTATGGGACATCATTGTAAGTAACCCGCCCTATATATGTATGAACGAAAAGGCCGAAATGAGTCGCAATGTGCTTGACTACGAACCAGCCACAGCACTCTTTGTTCCCGATAACGACCCGCTGCTTTTCTATCGCGCCATAGTTCGGTATGCCTGTGGTGCTCTTAAACCGGGCGGACGGCTACTGTTCGAAATTAATCCGCTATATACAACCGATATGGCCGCCATGCTCGATGTCATGGCTTTTACCCATACCTTTAAGGACGACCAATATGGCCGTCAACGATTTGTCATTGCACAGCTATGAAAGAAATGAACGAAGAGCAGGCTCTTAATCGCCTTGCACACCTCTGCGCACAGGCCGAATACTGTACCGGAGATATGATAAAGAAAATGCAGCAATGGGGTATAGATACCGAAGCACAAGAACGCATAGTAACATACCTTACAGACAACCGGTACATAGATGACGCCCGCTACTGCCAGCTTTTTGTAAAGGAGAAAATAAGTTACAATGGTTGGGGTAGGCACAAGATAGAACAGGCCCTGTATGCCAAGCATATTGACAGTAAGGTGTACAAGGCTGTGCTCGACCAAGTGCCCGACGAGGATTATATCAACATACTGCGGCCGTTGCTCAATCAGAAATGGGACGCAATTCAAGCCCGCAACGACTACGAACGCAGTCAGAAACTAATACGGTTTGCTATGGGGCGCGGATTTGATTTCGACATTATTCGTAAGAGTATAGATACGCTTGACTTTACACCCGATGACTGACTTGTTGGCGCGAATCCACGAAACCTTGTTCCCGCGTAGCTGTGCCATGTGTGGCTGTAGGCTCGGCCTAGGCGAACATACCCTCTGTACGGTATGTAATGTAAGTCTGCCGCGTACTGGTTATAACAATTCCATCAGCGATAACGAGATGGCCCGGATGTTTTGGGGACGTATACCCGTAGAGCATTGCGCTGCCCTTTTCTTCTATAACGCCGGTTCTGAGGTGAGCCAACTCGTCTATAACCTAAAATACAACGACAGTCCTGAAACGGCAGAATTCTTGGGAGCCATGCTTGCCGAAGAATACCAGCCTAGCGGATTCTTTGAAGGTATAGATGTAATTGTACCGGTACCGCTGAGCAAACGGCGTATCCGTGAGCGCGGTTATAACCAGAGTGTAGAGATTGCCAAGGGAATAAGTAGGGTTACGGGTATCAAGGTAGACAGTAAGGCCGTTGTCCGTAACCGTTTTCATGAGAGCCAGACCCACAAACAAAGATGGGAACGCAACGAGAATGTTTCCCATGCCTTCAGCCTTTCTGCACCAGAACGTATGCAGAACTGCCATATACTACTTGTAGACGATGTGGCTACCACCGGTGCCACCCTCTGCGCTTGTGCAGATGAGATAGGCAAGGCTGGAAACACCATGTTTTCTATTCTTACTTTAGGCTTCGCCCGGCCGTAGCCACATTGTCTACGCAGCAGATTATTCTATTACCATAACAAATCCACCACCTGGAGCAAGGTGTACATTGACCTTGCCATCGGCAGGAACTATAGTTTGACAGCGCTTATAGTCTTCTGCCATACGGTCGGCGTTTATGCCATCGTAGAAAGCATCGGCTTTATGACCACCCACCTTAAGCGGTGTAAGGTCGAGTGTAAGGTCGCGTGCATCCCAGTTGGTAAGTGCAGCCACATACCATTTACTTCCTTTTTTGCGGGCCACGGCCACATAACTTCCAATCTCACTCTTCAGAGCCACAGTCTCATCCCATACAGTTGGTACAGAGGTTATAAACCGTGTGCACTCCTCTTCTTGTTCGTAGTGGGTGGGCGAGTCACAGAGCATGCTCAGCGGCGAGAGGAATACTACATACTGTGCCAACTGGTGAGTGCGTGTACCCATGCTCATCGGTCGCGAGTTGCTGGGCGCATAGGTATTTTTTGTACTATTAATCATGGCACCTTGGGTGTAGTCCATTGGTCCGGCTAACATGCGTGCAAATGGAACGGTTACGTCGTAGAGGGGTTGGTCGCGGTCTTTCAATGTTGTCCACTTGTTCTGCTCCTGTCCGAATACGCCTTCAAAGTTTACCACATTGGGATAAGTGCGGTTAAGGCCGGTAGGCTTGTAGGTTCCGTGAAAATCGATGAGCAAATGATACTTTGCAGTAGTAGCGGCAGCCCGGTAGTGGAAGTCTACTATACGGGCATCATCGCCATTCATAAAGTCAACCTTGAAACCTTTGACTCCCATCTCGGCGTAGTGTTTGCACACGCGCTCCATATCCATGCTGAAGGGATGGTAGCCGGCCCATAGTATTATACCTACACCCTTTGAGTTGGCATAGTCTACTACTTCTTTCATGTTCATTTCAGGTATAACCTGTGTTAGGTCGTTTTTGCCCCGCACGGTCCATCCATCATCTATTAACACATACTCTATGCCGTATTTGGCAGCAAAGTCTACAAAATATTTATAGGTAGCGGTATTGATACCAGCTCTGAAATCTACCTTGTACAGGTTCCAGTTGTTCCACCATTCCCATGCGGCTTTTCCCGGACGTATCCATGATGTGTCAGAGAGGCGCGATGGCGAGGCCAAGCGGTACACCATATCGTTATCAAGTAGTTGTTCGTCGGCAGTGGCATAGCAGATAATGCGCCAGGGGAACTGTTGGTGAGCCTTGGCCTTTACCAGATAGTTTTCGCGACTGGTAGCAAACTCCTCAATATTATCGTTTCCACCAGGCTTGATGCCGCTTGGGTATGGAGCCGAAACGCCTGTGATGGCGGTAGAACCACCTTTGCCGGTCCAAAATTGTCCGGGGTAGTTTTCAACATCGCTTTCGGCCACGCAGAGGCGTGCCCCATTGTCGGCCTCAACTATCAATGGTGAAAAGAATAGATGTCCTGAAGACAGTTGCGACAGTTTGCTATATGTATATTCG
>CAVHVH010000057.1:0-13742 GCA_963639385.1 Oscillospiraceae bacterium | reverse complement strand
TGCTAGATTCGATGGGTCTCAAACAGAGCGTCAAGTAAACGCCTTTATTATGTCATGCCTCTTTTACCCACCCTGACCTCCTTGCTTGCAGGTTATTAACTCGCAAAAGGCTCGGCGTGCGCTGAGGCTTGGAAACCTTGGTATGAGCCGTACGAAAGCACCAAACCATTTATTCCGTCTCAAAGTTATTACTTTTTTTCCAAATAAAAGAAAGAAAAATAAAAAATGCCTATTATTCTGGCAAAAAAGGCATTCGTTATCTTTGCGTAATTAGATAGTGTAACAAACCGCAGTAATGGGGCTGATGTACTGGAAAGATTGGCGTTGTATTCGGGTATGCATCCCACTTTTGCCAAGGCCATAGACTTTGGCGGAGGCTCTTACGGCATAGGTATCCTGTCAAAGGAGAAACCACTGGCGGTACGTAGAGTGCGTATGCCGGGTAGTGAAGAAGAGCGGGTGCTGCTTATGGCCGAGTTTGATGATTATGTGTTCGCCTGTGTTCATCTATCGCTTACGCCTGAAGACCAGCTGGCTTCAGTACCCGTAATCATGGAAAACGTGAAAGAGATAAACAAGCCTGTAATATTGGCCGGCGACTGGAATGCTCTGCCATGCGATACTTTTGTAACTGAGATGAAGAGGCGTTTTGTACTTGTAAATGACATAACACAGCCTACTTATCCGGCCGATAAGCCAGACTCGTTACTTGATTACATAGCCGTAAGAATGCCAAAAGGTAAAACAGTGCAGAAGAAAGATTTTGTGGTGATTGGAGACAGTGTGTCGTCTGACCATCGTCCTATTGCCGTCAGGCTAAAATGGGATGCACGGTAACTTGGATATAGCTGAATAGGCTGGGTGTAGCACCTACCTCAACAGACGGCGGCCAAGGTAACGTACGGGATACCATACGGCCGTCCATCCTACGGCAATCACTGTTACAAAGATAATAGCAATATCGCTGTAATGAACGCTAATAGGATAGGCGTCAACTATAAACGAGGCATCACTATTGCCGAGACGAACCAGTCCGAACTGCTGTTGCAGGAAACATAGCAACAAACCTACAACAATACCTATAGCTGCACCGGCAACAGATATCATGCGCCCCTCGAAAAGGAATATACGTGCAATCTGTCGGTCTGTGGCCCCTAAATTACGCAATGTTACCACATCGTTTTTCTTGTCAATGATAAGCATTGACAACGACCCTACAATATTAAAGCATGCCACGATGAGTATAAAGGTGAGAAAAACATAGGCAAAGAGCTTCTCTATCTTCATAATTTTGAACGTGTCGTCTTGCTGCTCAAAGCGGTCTTTTACGGCATATTTATCGCCAGCAATAGAGGTTATCTCGCGTTTGGCGGCGGCAAGGTCTGTGCCAGGTTTCAGTCGTAGTTCGAGCGATGAGAGCATACCTTGCTGGCCGAATAGGTTGCGGGCCCAAGCTATGGGAACAACTATGTAACGGGCATCATATTTGGCCTGTTTTACCATGAAGAGTACGCCCGGAGAATAAAGCGAATCTACAACGAAACCCTTGGTGGGGTCGGCAAGATCTAACTGACCTTCTCGTACGGGCGCATACACCTGCAGTGCATCTTCCCAGCGTGTGCCGAGTCCAAGTTGCTGGGCAAGTTGTACGCCTACTACGCCATAATTTAGGTTGGCAGCGTGCAGGCAGAATTCACCATCGCCATAGAGAATGTCGGTAATACGGGTAAGGTTATTAAAGTTATCGTCAACGCCCTTGATAACTACCATGGCCTGCTTGTCTTGATATACGGCCAGGGCATTGTCTTCTACACTCTCCGTGCTTACGTCTACATACGATAATTGGCGTATGCGGGTAAGCAGTGGGTCATCGGCTGGAGCAGTTTTTCCACGTACAGGAGTAATTTCTATCTGTGGGTCGAAACTGGTGAAGAGCGTGGCTACCAAATCGTGAAAGCCATTGAAAGCACTGAGCACGATAACAAGAGCCACTGTGGCCACAGCAACACCAGCAACCGAGATGAGGCTGATGATGTTGATGGCATGAGTACTCTTCTTGGAAAAGAGATAGCGCCGGGCGATGAATAGGGGAAAGTTCACTATTTCTTGTTAAGCAGTTGGTCTATATGCTCAAGATAGTCGAGCGAGTCATCAATAAAGAACCGTAATTCGGGAATAATGCGTAGTTGGTTACGCACGCGTGTTCCCAGTTCATAGCGTATGCTCTTCTCGCTGGAATTGATATTGTTCATTATCTCTTCACTGCGTTCTGAGGGGAAAATGCTCAGATAGGCAGTGCAGATACTTAGGTCTGGACTGATACGTACACGTGTTACGCTTACCAGTACGCCGTTGGTCTTTCGGGTTTGTGTCTGGAAAATTGATGACAGTTCCTTCTGTAGGAGTCGTGATATGCGATTCTGTCTTGTTTCTTGCATTTATTCTAAATCTATATGTTCTATATTTACTTGTTCATGGAGAAACATGCGCGCCCCGTCGGCAAACTTGTCGGCATTCTCGGTAGTAAGATAGCGACAAGTAGCGTTGCGGGTGCAGCGTTGTTCTATGTCGGGGTGGTTGGCAAAATATTGCTTCAGACTGCTGGCTACATATTCGCCTTGCGGTATTATGCGCACGCCGTGAGGTGTGTACTTGAGTATCTTGGGCAACAGAATAGGGTAGTGGGTGCAACCTAATATGATGCTGTCTATCTTTGGGTCTATAGCCATAAGCTCGTCTATACGCTTCTTTACAAAGTAGTCAGCTCCGGGGCTATCGGCCTCGTTGTATTCTACAAGCGGAACCCAAAAGGGGCAAGCTACACCCGATAGACGTATGTTTGGCCAAAGCTTTTTTATCTCCATTTCGTAGCTATGGCTCTTAACAGTTCCTTCTGTAGCGAGAAGTCCTACATGGCCGTTGCAGGTAAGGTGGCCTATGGCTTCTACAGTAGGGCGAATTACTCCGAGTACACGTCGTGAAGAATCCCACTGTGGCAGGTCATTCTCCTGAATGGTGCGCAGAGCCTTGGCCGAGGCGGTATTGCAGCCAAGAATAACCAACTGGCAACCCATACGGAATAGTTTGAGTACGGCCTGGCGTGTAAACTCGTACACTACATCATACGAACGTGGTCCATAAGGAGCACGTGCATTGTCGCCGAGAAATATATAGTCGTATCCCGGCAGTAGTTGGCGTATGCCATGGAGAATAGTGAGCCCGCCGTATCCGGAATCGAATATTCCGATTGGGCCGGGCGCATTAGAAAGCTGTTCGCTCATTTCAGACAGTCTTTTACGAGCACTGTTATATCTTCGCCGTAGGCACTGTTGGCGTAAGGCAGATTGTCGTTGTCTGTGTTAAGGATGAACATGAAGCCGCGAGCTTCTCCTATCCCGCGCAGCGTCTCGGCCAGTTTGCTTTTAAGAGGGGCGTATGTTTCGGTTTCGGCCTGAGCCAAAAGTCGCTTTGCCTCTTCCTTGAAAGCTATGTTTTTGGCTATAAGCTCTTGTAACTCAACCTGACGTTTGCGGAGAATGGTGGGAGCAAAGTCTTTCTGCCCTTCGAGAAACAGCTCATACTTTTTGTTGAACTCGTCTTCTACACGCTTCATCTCGTTGTCGTACTTCTGTTTCAGATCGGCCAGTTTGGCTTGTGCCGTGGTGTATTCGGGCATAGCTTTCAGAGCCTCTTGATAACTAAGATAGCCAAACTTTACGGTGGTTTGCGCCTGTGCTACCAACGGCAGCAGCAACACGATTAAGGAAAAAAGCAACTTTCTCATATCAATATGTTTTAGGGTGGTTCTAAACAATACCACCAAATATTTATACTTTATTGTGGGATGGCGTTTTGTCGTTTTTCGTTCTTTCCGGTTCAAAGCGATAATTAGCTCAGTCGCTCCACTTAAGGTACGCGCGCTACGAAGTTATAGGCCACCCTTTATTAAGAGAAAAAAGGACAGGCACTTTGGCCTGCCCTGTTACTATAATTGATAAATAATCTTGTTTATTTGCCCATCTTGGCTTTTACTTCGTCGGTAACGTCTTTTACGTTGTCGCCAAAGTATACTACACCAGAGTTGCCAAGTTCGTAGATTGCAGTGTAACCGCCGGCTTTGCCTACTGCGGTGATGGCGTTCTGAACCTTGGTCAGGATAGGCTCGAGTAGAGCTGTATTCTTGTCATTAAGCTCTTTCTGAGCATCTTGATAAGCCTGCTGGATTTTAGTTCCCAACCCCTGCAGTTCTTCTTCTGTTTCTTTCTGCTTGGTGGGGTTCATAGCGCTTTTCGATTTCTCGTAGTCCTGAGCTTTGCGGTTCAGTTCGTCCTGCATAGCTTTCAGGTCATTTTCTTTCTGCTTGCTCAGTGCAGCCATCTCGCCCTGTGCCTTAGCATAGTCGGGCAACGACTGTACTACAACTTGTGTGTTTACTTTGCCAAACTTTTGGGCGAAAACGGCCATAGGTGCGCAAAGCATCAGCATCAAAATAAGTTTTTTCATTTCTTTCTATTGTTTAATTGTTATTGATTATTATTTCGAGTAACCTAGTTTCTGAAGAATCTCGTTAGAGATGTCTATCTTTGGCGAACCGAAGATAATGGCGCTATCGCTGGCACGATCCAGTACAAGGCTATAGCCGCGTAGTTCGCTTATCTCCTTTACGGCATTGTATATTTCTTCCTGAATAGGCGACATTAGACTTTCGCGTTTCTTGAATAGCTCACCTTCAGGACCGAAATACTTCTTCTTCAATTCAGCAGCTTCTTTCTCTTTCTGCATAATTTCTTCCTGCTTGGCCGATTTCTGCTCTTTGGAGAGGAATACCACTTCGTTTTGGTAGTTCTTGTACATGGTGGCGGCTTGGGTGTTGAGAGCCTCTACCTCTGCCTGCCATTTCTTGCTAACCTGATTGAGCTGTTCGTTGGCGCGCTCATAGGCAGGAATATTCTTCAGCACATATTCCATATCCATCAGTGCAAACTTCTGTGCGTGTATGGCTGTCACAGAAAGCATAAGCAAGCATATTGCGAATATCTTTTTCATTTTGTTCTTCTTTTTTATTGTATTGGCATTGGCCAAATCTATGGTCATTTTGCCCTGTTGTATATCTTTTGTTAGAACTCCTGTCCAAGGATGAAGTGGAAGTTGCTGCCGCCTTTGGTTCCGTTTATATTGTCGTTGTCGAAACCGTAAGCCCAGTCGATACCCATCAGACCTACCATTGGCAGGAATATACGTACACCGATACCAGCCGAACGTTTCATATCGAAGGGATTAAACTTATGGGTGTCACTCCATGCGTTACCAGCTTCAGCAAATCCCAGTCCGTAGATAGTTGTGTTGCCCAGCATGAAAGGATAGCGCAATTCCATAGTGAAGCGGTCGTAGGCGTATCCGTTGTATGCCAGCGAACCATTCTCGTATCCGCGCAGTCCTATGGTTTCTTCGGCGTAGCCCGATGAGTATCCGCTCATACCGTCGCCACCCATATAGTATGTTTCGAAGGGCGATTTCTTGTATTTGTTGTAGCTACCCAACAATCCCATTTCAACGCGAGTCATCAGCACAAGACATTTCTGTCCGTTGGTAAGTGCGCTGTAGGTCTTGGCCTTGAATTTCCATTTGTGGTACTCTACCCAGCGGTATTTCTCCTGCTGCTCTTGCGAATAGTTTACAGACTGGTAGTTGTTGGCCAGGTTCTTGTAATCCTTGTGATCCCACTTTGACCATGGCGGGGTAAGAGTTAGCGAAGCCAGGAATTCTGATCCTCGGCGTGGGAATAGTTGGTTGTCTGTAGAGGTACGGCTCAGCGATATGTTCAAGTTCAAGTTGTTGGCATTACCATTAGTCATAAGGAAGTAGCGCCAGTTCTTTAGCATATAGCGGGTGTAGGCCAGCGATACAGACAGCTGGAAATAGTCATCAGGCCAGCGCAGACGCTTTCCCCATCCCACGGAGAGACCGAACATCTTGACAAATGTATCGGGGTCGTAGTAGTTTTCGTAGTTGTTATAGTAGCTGCTGCCGTAGCCGTACAGATAGTTGTAATAGTTGTTGTATGCAGCACTATTATAATATGTACTTGATACGTCGGTCTGCTTTGAGAAGAAGGCGCTAACAGAGAGCTGGATAGGGCGCTTTCCTCCAAACCAGTTGGTAGAATAGCTGGCATTGTAGCTCTGATAGTATGTACCGTTACTCTGCACGCCCAGTTGTAGTACTTCACCGTCACCTACAGGTAGAATGCCTCGGTGCTCGCGGTTCTTGTTGAAGGCGTTGCGCATAGAGAAGTTGTTGAGTTTCAATCCTATTTTACCTATTACGCCCGTCTGTCCCCAACCTAAAGAGAACTCTATCTGGTCGTTGCTTTTCTGTTCTAGGTTCCAGTTGATGTCTACTGTACCGTCTTCTACGTTGGGTTGTACGTCGGGAATTACCTTTTCTGGTTCAAAGTGTCCCATAGACGCCAGTTCTCGTTGTGAACGCTGCAGAGCATCTTTCGAGAATAAGTCGCCAGGCTTGGTGCGCAACTCGCGACGTATCACATTTTCGTACAAGCGGTCGTTACCATTGATGCGAACGTGGTTGATATGGGCTTGCGGACCTTCCTGGATACGCATTTCCAGGTCGATACTGTCGCCTACTACATTGACTTCTGCCGGTACCAGGTTGTAGAATAGATAACCAGTGTTCCAGTAGTTGTTGCCTACTGCGTCTTCGTCTTCGGTGAGTCGCTTGTTAAGAAGTTTTTGGTTGTATATGTCGCCTTTGTTCATACCTAGAACTCGGCTCAAGTAGTCGGTAGAGTAAACCGTATTGCCTACCCATGATATGTTGCGCAGATAGTATTTCTTTCCTTCGTCTACCTTGATGCGTATGCTTACATGCTTGTCATCTTCGTTCCATACGCTATCTGATAAAATCTCGGCATCGCGGAATCCGTGTTCGTTATATTTTTCTATCAGTCTTTTCTTGTCGGCTTCCCAACGCTCGGGGGTAAATTTCTTAGCTTTCAAGAAACTGGCCAGTGTGCCGGCTTCGTGAGTCTTGGCAAAGGCGCCTTTCTTGAACAGACCTCCCTTGATAGTCTTGTCTTTTAGTTGGCTATTGCCATCAATATATATCTTTCTGATTTTCAGTTTTTCCTTTTTGTCCACCACCACATCGAGTATTACCTGGTTTTTTCCGGCAATGTCTTCTCTTTGGTTGATGTCTATCTCTGCGTTTTTGTAACCCTTCTCATCAAAGTACTTCTTTGCCAAAATCTTGGCGCGGTCTATAGAGTTAGGTGTTACCTGCATGCCTTTGAGCAATCCCAGTTTGGTTTCCATATCTTCGCGTTCAGACTTTTTCAACCCTACATAGTTGATGGTTGATACGCGTGGTCGTACCTGTAAGTATATATGCAGGTATATCTTGTCGGCAATCAGTGAATCGGCATAGATTTTTACGCGCGAGAAGAGGCCGTGCTTCCAATAACGCTTTACGGCATCGGTAATCTGCGAGCCAGGGATGTCTATCTGTTGGCCTACGCTTAGTCCTGATATTCCAGTAAGTACATAGTCTTCATAGTTTTCCACGCCAGACACGTTAATTCCACCGATGGTCACCGTGCGTGGTGTACCGGCGTAACTTATTTCAGGATATACAATTTTGTCCTGTGCGTGCATGGCGGCTCCCCACACCAGGGCGGCTGCTGCCAGCAATACCTTATTTATAGTATTCATTTTCATCCTACTTTTCGTTTTCTACTTGTTTTTCGGTCTTGCCGTATCTGCGTTGGCGTTTTTGATAGCTTTCTATGGCGCGGTGCAGGTCGTCTGTGCTGAAGTCCGGCCAATAGGTATCGGTAAAGTATAGTTCCGAATAGGCTATCTGCCATAGCAGGTAGTTGGATATACGCAGTTCTCCACCTGTGCGTATCAGCAGGTCGGGGTCGGGCATGAATGCCGTGGCAAGATGTTCGCTTACCGTGTGCTCGTCTATAGCCTCAATTATTTCGCTGTCGCTGGCATCCCCTTTTTTCGACAAGGCTTCTGCGACTATGCTTTTTGCAGCTTGTGTAATTTCCCACCGTGCTGAGTAACTTAGTGCCACAACCATAGTCATGGTGGTGTTACCGGCCGTATTGTCCATTACTTGCTGTAGTTTTTGCTGTACTTCCTGCGGCAGTCTTTTTATGTCGCCGATAACTCTGAAACGCACATCGTTTTTCATGAAGATTTCGTCTTCGAGCGATGTCAGTACCAATCCCATCAAGGCTGATATCTCATCGGCCGGACGGTTCCAGTTCTCGGTTGAAAAAGTATAGAGTGTAAGGAATTTTACACCGAGACGTGTACATTCAGAGGTTATTCGGCGTACTGTATCAACGCCGGCCTGATGGCCATAGCTGCGTGGTTTGCCTCGCTCGGCAGCCCAGCGCCCATTGCCGTCCATAATGATTGCCACATGTTGTGGCACACGGTTTTTATCTATTTCTATTGCCATTAATCGTCGTTGTTACAAGTTCTACATTTGCTTTTGAAGCTGTAGGTGAGTGTGAGTGCCAATGCACTGTAGCAATCGGTGTTCTTGAATGCTCCGCTACTCTTTATGCCGTATGGGTCGGCTATGCCGTCCAAATTGTCGCTTAGCGAGAAGTGCATGCACCATTCTATACCTACGTTGATGCGCTCTTTTAGCTTGTATTTTATGCCAAGTCCTAAGGGAATGTTGGCTGTAAACACTTTCTTTTCTCCGCCAGTTACATATGTGGCGCCTATTCCTCCGAATATGAATGGGGTAAGGCGTTTGGCTCCGCGATAGTCGCGTCCGGTGCCGTAGGGCCAAAAGTTGTACTCGTATGTTACCGACAGGTCTGTAAGCGAGTGGTTAAACGAGTATGTTCTTGTTGCCTCATCGGGATAATATGTCTCCACGTTGTTGGCGCTGCTTTTTATTTTCCCAGTCAAGGCCGATACTTTGAATCCCATGTAGGGATTGAGTACTCGCCGCCATATTACCGATCCTGCCGGTTGCAGGCCTGATATTATCTTGCCGTTGAAGTCGCCTTGATACGCCACTGTTCCCACACCGCATCCTATTTCCATAATGTATTCGTTGTCTTGTTGCGCACTCGAAGTGAGTGTGACACAAAGCAACATGAGTATCAGTGCGGCATACTTCATAATAGCCTCTTATTCACCGAAGAATGTTTTGCCGGTCTGCCAACCCAGGCGGTTGAGCCGTCCGCGCCATACGCTTCCGGTGCCGTCGACTATCCATAGGTAGTTCTGGCTGTCGGCTACAAAGGCAAAGCGGTTGCTTGTTGTGTCGAATGTTTCTGGTAGTGCGTATAAGTCTTTCGCACGCCAGGTCATTCCGCCATCGGTGCTGGCATACAGTCCGCTGAAGGCTGCTGTGGCTTGGCTATCACCGGTGCCTTGTCCGCCCATGGTCATCATAAATGTGTCGTAGTAGGTTACTTGCATATTGGCCATATTAGGCAGACGGAAGCGGTTGTCTGTAGCCACGTCAAGATATGTCCATGACTGTTGTTCGCTACCGTTGTCGGTTTCTTCTATCTTTGACCATACTTTGCTTGTAGTCTCGCCAGTACCTATAAGTACTACGCGGCTTATACCGGGGTTGGTCAGCACGGGGCGTGTAATCATGTTGAAATTGCCTGTGGGGAGCGAGTCTGCCGGGGTATCCAAGTCTTCTTCGGTCCATGTGGTACCATCGGCCGACGACATAATGTTGTTGCCAGTGCTTAGAGCGTATAGTCGTTTATCGCTACTTCCTATAAGTTGACTTAGCGATACGCTGCTTACCTTGGTCCATGTAGTGGCATCGTCTGAAGTATATATGGCACCATCGGTGGCGTAGGCATAGAATTTGCCAGCCATTACCGTTATATTCTTGTACGCATCGGCCCCTAAGTCTACGTTAGGCGTAATCTCAGCCCAACTTACTACATGCTGCTCTTCGGCGGCATAGATGTGAAGCTTACTTGCATCGCGACCAATAATATACACTTTGCCGCCTGTGGCCAATGCTCGCATGGCGGTTAGATTAGCCAAGCTGTAGCATGGTGTTGCCAGTCTCCACTCAAATACTTCAGGTTTCTGCTGGTGTATGTTTACCTTTACGGTATAGTCTACAGTGGCCAGTCCTGACATGCTTACCATACGGAAGGTACGGGCTTCAGAAAAGTCTATCGAGTCGCTGCTGCTATATGTCTGCAATGTGTCGCTTCCTATATTTTTGAGCAGAGTTACCGACGAGCTTTTCGTGGTTACACTGGTTATTATCTTCTTGCAGTCTATGCCTACGGGCAGAGAATCCGGGTTGTATATCTCGTGCTTGGTCTGGTCTATATAAAAAATGTAGCTACTGCAGTCCAGTGTGGTCTGATAGGTGCTATCGGCTCCGGTAGAGGATATAGTGTCACGTATGTATTTCTGTGTTCCCAAAGAGAACGCCGTGATGCCCACTTCGTTGGAATATACTACATCTTCGTCGCCGTCACCCAGACATGATGACACAAAGAATATCGTTGATACCAATAAGATAAAAGGTATGAACTTTCTTTTCATTACACTCTAATTTAAACAATTTTGGATGCAAATTTAAGCAGAATTATTTAAAAACCACCTATTCTTAGACGATTATTAAATAAAAATGCCATTCAGTAACTGTTTTTTAAGCTTTGTTTAGTTAATGCCATATTTACCATGTGTTTTGCATATCTATTAATATAAGGTGTTCTGTATTTTGCCTCTATATGATTGCTCTTGGTAACTTGTAGTGTCTAAAATAAAAAAAAGGACTCCGCTGAGTCCTAAATCTGATTAACCTTAAAAATCTTATACTATGAAAAACACGATGCAAAGGTAATCTACTTGGCTGACTGCAGCAAGTGTTTTGTGGTCTTTAATGTCTAAGTATATGCTTTTGTTGACATACGTCAACGTCGGTGTTTTTTTTAGAACTCGCTGAAAAATAATTGAATTTTATTTTTGTTTTGTCTTCTTTATTGGTTAACTTTGCAACCATAATAATGATAGAAGATAATGGAAGTTGGAATTTCGACAACCGTAGCGCTGTTGAAATTCCTTATTTTATTGTCGTCTATGCTAATGTTTAACAAATAATATCAAAAAATTATGGCTTACATGTCGCAAGAGGGCTACGACAAACTCGTAGCCGAGCTCCGCAGGCTCGAATCGATTGAGCGCCCGAAGGCATCAGCCGCAATCGCTGAAGCCCGTGACAAGGGTGACTTAAGTGAGAATTCAGAGTACGATGCTGCCAAGGAGGCCCAGGCCCACCTTGAGAGCAAAATCAACAAAATGAAACTGGTTATAGCCGAGGCTAAGATAGTAGATATGTCAAGGCTCAGTACCGATGCCGTGCAGATTATGTCTAAAGTAGAAATGACCAATATGGCCAACCAGGCTAAGATGACCTACACTATCGTTAGCGAGAGCGAGGCCAATCTGCGCGAGGGAAAAATTTCTATCCATACCCCAATAGCCCAGGGCTTGCTTAATAAGAAGGTGGGCGATGTGGCTGAGATTAAGATTCCAAGCGGTACTGTGCGTCTGCGTATAGACAATATCTCATTGGGATAATTCTTTTAACCTTGTAAAGTGTACAATTATGGCTACCATATTTTCTAAAATAGCAGCCGGCGAAATACCGAGCTACAAGTGTGCCGAGAGCGACGATTTCTACGCATTTCTCGACATAAGTCCATTGGTAAAGGGACATACATTGGTTATACCGCGCCGCGAGGTAGACTATATCTTTGATATGGACGATGCTTCGCTCTCTGCATTCCAGGTGTTCGCTAAGAAGGTGGCCCAGGCCATTCGTGCCGCGTTCCCCTGTAAGAAGGTGGCTCAGGTAGTGTTAGGGCTTGAAGTTCCCCATGCCCATATCCATCTTATGCCTATCAATACTGAGGCTGATGTAGATTTTCGTAAGGAGCATCTTAAACTTGATGCCGCCGAAATGCAGCAGATAGCTGATCGTATCTACGCAGAATTCAAGAAACTGTAAATTTGCAGCCAATTAAGGGAGCTGTTTTTTTTAGAACCACCCTTAGGAATAACCGCCCGCAAACCCAATCCCATGAATAGGAAATAGGTTTGCGGGCGGTTTTTTTTGTGCAGATAGTATGGAAGCTCACTTATCTTAGACCATGGCATGCATGTGATGTAAAACTTCCCTATACATATTCGTCGCCGTGTTTCATTTGTACATCATTCACATACTTGCGTATCAAGGCCGATGAGTCTTGCTTCTTGCAGATGAGTAGCACATTACCCTCTTCGGCCACTATAAATCCGTCGAGACCATTGATTACGGCCAGTTTTCCCTTGGGAATTCGTATGATATTGTTGTGAGCATCTTCGCTTATTACGTCAGAATCTATTATTACATTGTCGCTATCGGTGCGCTTTACGGCTTCGTATATATTGTGCCATGTGCCCACGTCGGCCCATCCAAACCGGCATTCCATAACATATACTCGGTCGGCTTTTTCCAGTACGCCGCGTTCTATCGACATATTGGGATACGATGGGAAGTTGTCTTGCATAAAGCGGTTTTCCTCTACAAAAGTCCATTGCGGGTTACTCTCGTCCAGATTACGCAGTACGCTGGGTAGCAGTTTGCAGAATGTGCGGAACAGGAAGTGGGTGTTAGCCAAAAACATTCCCGTATTCCAGTAGAACTCGCCACTCTCCATGAAGATGCGGGCAAAGTCGCGGTCGGGTTTTTCGGTAAACGATTGTACGCAATATACTCCATCGCGTGCAGCTTCACCCTTCTGTATATATCCATATCCCGGTTCTGGGCGTGTTGGCTTTACGCCCATGGTCAACAGACAATCGTTAGATGCTACAAAGTCGAACCCTTCGGCTACATTGGTGCAGAACTGTTGCTCGTTAAGCACCATTTGGTCAGAGGGTATGGCCAACAGACAAGCGTTGCTGTTAATGTGGTTTATGCGGTGACAGGCCCATGCTACGCTGGGCGCTGTGTTGCGGTGTATGGGCTCGGCCATAATGTGGTTGGGTTCAACCTCGGGTAGTTGCTCGCGCACCAAATCAAGACACATGGTGCTGGTATTGATATAAATATGGTCTATGGGTAACAGTTGGCGCATGCGGTCGAACGTCTGTTGTAATAGGGTGCGCCCTGTACCAAAGAAATCGATAAACTGTTTCGGGTGTTGTTCACGACTGCAGGGCCAAAGGCGCTTACCTTTTCCGCCCGCCATTATTACGCAATAGTTGTTGTTTATGTTAGTCATTTCAATGTCTTTTGTTAATGGATGATTTACTAAAGCGAAGATAACCATTATCCACGAATGGCGCAAGTATTTTCGTGTTTTTTCACAATGCTTTTCTTATTTTTGCGGCCAAGGGGTCTTTCGAATCTTATTTAGGTTATTTATATGATATTTTCTCTGCACGAGTGTTGGGTAGTGACAAAATGTAAGCACCCTTCTGGGAACGTTTAGAATATTTAACAAATTGAGTGCCAAAATAGTTAACGAATGTTATAAAACTGTCCATTTTCGCCCCATTTTTTTCGATAAAAAGTCGCAAAGTTTTGGCCAAAAATAGCCCATTTTGGGGTTATTTTGGAGTTGTCAACAGATATGAATGGAGCTGAAAACTCTAATTTTTGACCGTGAAATGCGAATATTTGACAAATTTAACGGCTTTTAACATAACTCTCGC
>CAVHVH010000056.1:0-13747 GCA_963639385.1 Oscillospiraceae bacterium | reverse complement strand
CGAGAATCGCGTCGTTTTCTCCGACGACCCTTTTGCTTGCAAAAACCGCCCTTATTTTTGCCTTTTTATTAAGAAAGTTTAACAGTTACAATTTATAACTTGCGACTACAAATTAGGCTTCTGTGTAACATACCACAGTCTTCATATATATGTCTGAAAACATATTGTAATAGTTATAAAGGGTGGTTCTAAAATCGAGCAAAGCTAATTGATAAACCACCCTAAAGATATTTCCTAACCAAACCACTTACCGTATTTAGCGGTCAGTATATCTGTCAGCCGTACAATCACACGCTTTCCGCACTTCTGCCTTTCTATTTCTCAGTTACAACGTTGATTTGCCGCGCCAAATATTTTCAGAAATTTTCTTGGCGTTTAAGACATATTGACCTACCTTTGCACTATACAACGGCGAGCAAAAGGCGGAGAATTACAGAACCGCCATATCATCAAACATTCTAACCATACTTAAATTTATCATTCTTACATGACAGAAATTCACTGTACCCTTGTAGGTTTTCGTCATCACGCATGGCGCGGGACGACACTTGACAACCGGATTGCCCAAGCGCAAGGCCGGCAGGTTGTACTGATGCGCAACCGAGAGAACCACCGCAACAGCGATGCTGCAGTGGCATACATTGACAACGAGGTAGTGGCCTACGTATCTAATGACGACTGCCGTAGAATAGACAGTTATATAGACGCTACCGAATACGGACTGCTATACGGTAGAATAACCAGCGTAGACACTCATGAATACAGATGCACGACACTGATAGAGGTAACCCACACAATAGGCGTTTCTCCATACAAGACCGACACTCTGTTTGAGCAATGGAACAGCACTTATAATTCAATGCCCATAGCACGGCATACTGACGAAGAACTACAGTTACACATGCTACAATGCCATCTGCTAACCCAGTTAGACAGCAGACATACAAGCATAGACCAGCTATGCTGCGACATAGAACACTATATAGCCACAACAAGATACGATATCAGTGCCGAGGCATCACAAACAAGACGCATTATAGCCGAGAAGCTACAACACTGCACAGAAGAGCGTCTGCGCCATTATGCCATAAGCATGGAGGCTGCAATCACCGCAATGGGTAACAATGAGGTTTGTGCCGACATAGCCCGACACATAACCCACAATTATGCCCAAAGCAGTGCCATAGCCGATATGATACGTCACAATGCCACAATAGAGCGTACAGAATTGGAGCAAGCCCTCTCTGCAATGCCTTACAAGCTACACAACGAGTACCGCCTATCGCTACCCGACTTTGTATCACGGGCATACTATCTGCATATACCTCAGCAAGTTCTGCGCCGGTTTATCTGCACCGAACTACTACTTGACCACACCATACACGCAGGCACCGCAGACTGCACAAACCAAGATTCTATAAGAGCGGCAAGCGAATACATAAGCCGTATAAACCGACATATCACCCCAAATTGGCACAACAAGGCCAACGCACTGTGGGACGAAATACTCGAACAATTTACCAACCGTATAACCCGACTCAACGGAGTAAAAGACACACTATTCAACGCCCGCTTTATATGCCAAACCATAGGGCGACTTATAGACTTGGGCGTGTACGACAGCACGGTAACCCAAGCCGAATATGGGCGCATAATGGCCATGAACGGCAGAAATATGCGGTCGTCTATAAACCGTGGACTAACAGACGACCCTGACACCCGTAAAGCCATAGGCATAATAGTAGAAAGACATAAGTAGCGCGCTATATAAGGGTAATTATTCTTTTGTTTCTTCCCCAAGTCGCATTGGATTGAGTATCATACGTGTTACATACATGTTACATTTCATTTCATCCATAACTACCGTTACGCATACACAAATAGATAACTTTGCAGCATCAAAGGTGGTAATTATAAGAACATCACAACCATACAGCGGTATTTTTTAGAACCACCCTATAATCAAAACTAACAATCATTATGAAAAGAAAAAGAAAGAAAAAACACTGGACAAAAGTCGCGACAGAAGTCGTATGGCGCAGCTGCAAAGAGGCAGCACAAAGAATGGAAAAATGGTTTGTTATAGACGATGCCAACTGGTTAATACCCTTACTGGCTGCCTTGGCAATGGCCATATCACACATGGGTGATATTTTTTAGAACCACCCACATAGCAAATAACTAATAAAAACACAGGATAACAATGGAAATCAAACTAACACGAATAGCCCGGCAGAAAGAATATACCATAGGCCGGATGGAGATAGACGGAACATACGTATGCGACACACTGGAACCTACATGGCGCAATTTGGCCGGTGGAGCACGCAAACTAAAAGGGAAAACGGCAATACCTGAAGGAAGGTATGCTTTAGTGGTAACCCTATCGCCCAAATTCGGAGAGTGGCTACCACTGGTATTCAACGTACCAGGATTCAGCGGCATACGCATACACTGCGGCAACACCGCTGCTGATACCAAAGGATGTATTCTGGTAGGACAGAAC
The DNA here is from genome assembly GCA_963639385.1 of Oscillospiraceae bacterium. Lineage (GTDB taxonomy): Bacteria > Bacteroidota > Bacteroidia > Bacteroidales > Bacteroidaceae > Prevotella. The sequence goes on along the minus strand of CAVHVH010000056.1, from coordinate 11,241 downwards.
CTAAAGAAAGGCATGGTGCTCAACTCGCGCACTGCACTACACCGAGTTATGAAAATACTTGACAGCCGAAAGGCCGGCGAACCAGCTTTCATCACAATAGAATAAGACAATGGTAAGGGATACTAATCCTGACTACTATCTAAAAGTCAAGCCGTATGGCGGGCGCTACACCCTGCCATACGGCTTACTTTTTGGGTTATTATATAACGGGGTTACAAAGCACCCAATACTATTCTCTTTTAGTTTTCAACTTTTCTACCATAATGCGGGCTGCATTATCGGGAGCCTCATCGTTACCCAACCTGCGCCTCACCTCGAGATATCCATTTTCCATATCACCACGACCTACACTGCCGGGCATAATAAGTTCAAGATGTTTTACAATTTCATCCATAGTAAAACGGTCGGCTAACAATTCAGGAACAATCTCACGGTTGGCAATGAGATTAACCAAACTAATATAGCGCACCCGAATAATGTGGTTGAAGGCAAAACGTATAAGCTTAGGCACAGGGGTCTTGTAACATACCACTTGTGGCACATTGAAAAGTGCTGTCTCAAGGGTTGCCGTACCGCTGGTAACAAGCGCAACTGTCGAGTGCGACAGCAAGGCATAGGTTTCGTTGCGCACAAGAGCCACATCGGTTCCGCTTAGGAACGGGGCATAATAACTATCGTCTATCGCAGGTGCTCCAGCCACCACCATCTGATACTGACTGTCAAGCCTATGCTTCTCCAAAAGTTGCCTTACAGCAGCAATCATCATGGGCAGGTTATCCTTTATTTCCTGCTTGCGACTACCGGCAAGAAGTGCTATCACGCGGCGGTTGTCAAGGCCATGATGGTGAGCAAAATCTGACCAACTTTCGGTATACGTAGACTGGAAAGAACGCACCTCTGAGGCCGTAGGATTGCCCACATAATGGATAGGATAATGGTGGCGTTGCTCAAAGAAAGGCACTTCGAAAGGAAGAATAGAGAAGAGTTCGCTGATATCGCGCTTGATACTGCGTATACGCCATTCCTTCCAAGCCCATATCTTAGGCGAGATGTAATAATACGCCGGTATATGGGTATGCCGATGCAGATACTTGGCTATACCAAGATTAAATCCTGGATAATCTACAAGGATAACCACATCGGACTGCCATTCTACAATATCGCGTTTGCACATAGCCATATTGCGGAATATGGTAGGCAGATGCGTTAGTACAGGCACAAAGCCCATATAAGCCAATTCACGATAATGACGCACACGGGTACCACCAACGGCGGCCATCAAGTCGCCACCAAAGAAGCGAAAATCGGCCTCGGGGTCGTATTGACAGAGCGACCGCATAAGATGGCTGGCATGCAGATCGCCACTGGCCTCGCCTACTATAAGATAATATTTCATAATGCCCAGTCGTTGACAGTTTGTATCATATCATACGCCGTAACATCAATGGTAGTTGGAGTAATGGCCACATAACCATGGGCAAGCGCCCACTGATCAGTATCACTGGCTTCAGGTTCGGCATTCTGAAAATGGCCAGCCAACCAATAATAGGGATACCCCGCAGGATGACGGCGCGGTTCAACCTCGTTAACCCATTCGCCAAAAGTCATACGGCACGCACGCACTCCCTTGAACGTCTTACGGTCAGGGAAATTAACATTCAGTAGTACTCCCTTGGGCAAGCCCTCTTTCAGCACACGCTGTACTACACTGCGTACATAAGAAGCCAAGTGACTTTGGTCTGCCTGCGGATCATAGTTACAATTAGAAAACGCCACAGAAGGAATACCCTTAAGACAACCCTCTACAGCTACGCCAACAGTACCTGAGCAATGGTTATTGACGGTAGAATTGTCACCATGATTGATACCGCTAAGCACCAAATCAGGAAGACGGCCTCCACAAAGCTGATCGACAGCCAGTTTTACGCAATCTACCGGCGTACCATTAGACGACCACACCGCTACTCCATTCATATCCTGACGCTGGCGCAGCCGCAGAGGAACCGAGGCCGAAAATGCACGAGAGAAGCCCGACCGGGCCGAATCGGGGGCACAGACTATAACCTGGCCCATATCGGCAACCATGTCTATAAGAGAACGAATACCCACAGCTTCGTAGCCATCGTCATTAGATATCAATATCAAAGGTTTCTTAATTATCATTACTAATCATTATTTTTCGCCGCAAAAGTACTAAAAAAGGCTTAAGTTTACGACTATATCATATAAAATATGTATCTTTGCAGTCTAAATAATTGATACAATCACTTAGAAAATGGGAAAAATTATAGCCGTGGCAAACCAGAAAGGTGGAGTAGGTAAAACCACTACCACCATAAATCTGGCAGCATCGCTGGCAACATTAGAGAAAACTGTACTGGTAGTAGACGCCGACCCACAGGCCAACGCTTCGAGTGGATTGGGCGTAGACATCAAAGAGGTAGAATGTTCGCTCTACGAATGTATCATAGACCACACCGATGTAAGAGAAGCCATCTACACCACCGACATCAATGGGCTTGACATCATACCCAGCCATATAGACCTGGTAGGTGCCGAAGTAGAGATGCTTAAAATCAAGAACAACCGGGAAAAGATGATGAAAGAACTGCTCGCTCCCATGCGCGAGGAGTACGACTATATACTGATAGACTGCGCCCCATCGTTAGGCCTCATCACGGTAAACAGCCTTACCGCTGCCGATTCGGTAATAATACCCGTACAATGTGAGTACTTTGCACTGGAAGGTATTAGCAAACTGCTCAACACCATCAAGATAATCAAAAGCAAATTGAATCCTGGATTGGAGATAGAAGGTTTCCTACTCACTATGTACGATAGCCGTCTGCGTTTGGCCAACCAAATATACGACGAGGTTAAGCGACACTTCCAAGAGCTGGTATTCAGAACCGTTATACAACGCAATGTAAAATTGAGCGAAAGCCCCAGCCACGGACTGCCCGTAATTCTATACGATGCCGACTCTACTGGAGCCAAAAACCATCTGAATCTGGCTAAGGAAATTATAGACAAGAATATGTAATACGGGTCATAGTACCATTACAGATTGGTTCTATAAATTAACTTTGCTCTACTTCATCTGCATTGCTGGCTACGCCCAGCAAACTCAAGCAAGCTCGCTTCTGCGCTCTCTTGCACAACAATTTGGAATTATTTTCAATTGCAACGCGTAAGTAAACGAAAGAGTAATGCGGACATTCTTCGCGAAGTTAAAACCTTACATGGAGAGACTTAGCGAACAGGCACTTTGAACCGAAATGAAAATGAATGGCAACAAAACGCCATCTCACAATAAAATATTAACTAAATGGTGGTATTTTTTAGAGCCACCCTATAGCAAATAAGCAAAGCATTATGCCTCCACACAAGAAATTCAACATATCAGGAAAAGGTGCCGCTCTGGGACGCGGACTCGACGCCCTCATCTCTACCGAAGATGTAAGGACCAGTGGTTCGTCGACAATCAACGAGATTGCTATCAGCCAGATAGAACCGAACCCCAATCAGCCCAGACACGAATTTGACCAGGATGCACTGCAAGAACTGGCCACAAGCATACGGGAGCTGGGTATTATACAGCCAATTACCCTAAGACAGGTAGCCGATGACAAATACCAGATAATTGCCGGTGAGCGCCGCTGGAGGGCTTCGCAATTGGCCGGTTTGGAAACCATTCCCGCCTATATACGCACCGTAAACGATGAGAACGTAATGGAGTTGGCTCTTGTAGAAAACTTACAGCGACAAGACCTCAACGCCATCGAAATAGCCTTGGCTTACGAGCATCTGCTTGAAGGTAGCGGCATGACTCAAGAACGTATTAGCGAGCGGGTAGGAAAAAGTCGTACAGCCATCACCAACTACCTACGTCTGCTCAAATTGCCAGCTCAGGTACAGATGGCACTCCAAAAGAAAGAACTCGACATGGGACACGCCCGTGCTCTGTTGTCGCTCGACTCGCCTACGCAACAGATAAAACTCTTCAAAGATATTGTAAAAAACAACTATTCGGTTCGCAAGGTCGAAGAAATAGTAAAACGCCTCAAAAACGACGACCCTATCGAAAACGAGCAGAACAACACACAGAAAAACCAACTCAATGAGAGAATGGGAACTCTGTCCAAACAACTCTCCAAAGTATTCTCCACGAAAGTACAGATGACTTGTACCAACAAGGGAAAAGGCAAAATAAACATACCATTTGCCAACGAAGACGAGCTGGAACGTATCCTGCTATTGTTCGACAAACTGAAAGGCTAGTCCAAGTGAAGCTATACATCAGGTCATATCTTGCTATACTTGCGGTATGCATGGCCATGACAACACCGCTTGCCGTATCTGCCCAAAGTACAAAAACTGGTTGGGAAAGTAACCCCGTTCCACAGAAAAAAGATACGCTAAGGATTGCCAAGGACACCTTATTGACCAGCCCCACAGGAAACCTAAAAGCAGAAACAGAAAAGGTTAGTCTGCAAACGGTTCTGGCTGACACGGTAACAATAGTTACCCAAGATACGTTGGCCATAAAAAAGAAAAAAGACTGGACTATATGGCGTCCTGAAGCCAAGCGCGCATTGTGGCTCTCGCTGGTATTACCAGGAGCCGGCCAAATATACAACCGCAAATACTGGAAGTTACCCATCATCTATGGAGGTTTCGTAGGCTGTGCATATGCCCTAAGATGGAACAACATGATGTACAAAGACTACTCACAAGCCTACATGGACTTGATGGACGATGACCCAAACACCCAAAGCTACAACAAATTTCTGTACTTGGGCAACCAGATAGATAGCAGCAACAAGGAATATTACCAGAAACTGTTTAAAAATCGTAAAGACAGATACCGCAAATGGCGCGACATGAGTGTTTTTGCCATGGTTGGCGTATATCTGATATCGGTAGTTGATGCCTATGTAGACGCATCGCTTTCAGAATTCGACATATCAAGAGACCTTAGCATGAAAGTAAGTCCGGCTATCATCAAAGAAAAACGGGAATGGGCAAGCTATAACCCTATAAACTCATCGGCAATAGGACTGCAATGCTCTATTACGTTCTGATAAAGTCAAAGATACAAGCATAAAAAGTAAAGACCCAATATAAAAATAATGAAGAAAATATATACAATTCTCACTGTTTTGTCACTATGCGTATGGAACGACGCACAAGCCCAAAATATAGAAACAGAAATAACTGTAACCGACAAGGGTAAAGAAGAAGTAATAGAGCTGCCAGAAGGTATGATAACCGAAATGGACAGTCTGTTACAGCAATACAACACCAAGACATACATGAAGCCGTCGACAGACTGCAACATGCCCAACGTTAACCCCATATACACTAAAGAAGAGTATATGGACCGTCTAAAGCGTATTCCTGCCGTGATAGAAATGCCCTACAACGAAGTAGTGCAAAAATTCATAGACAGATATAGCAACCGCTTACGCCGTTCGGTAAGCTACATGCTCGGTGCACAAAACTTCTACATGCCTATATTCGAACAAGCACTGGAAACATACGGGCTTCCTCTCGAACTGAAATACCTACCGGTAATAGAATCGGCACTAAACCCGAAAGCCGTATCAAGAGTTGGCGCTACTGGACTATGGCAGTTTATGCTCAAGACCGGAAAGAGCTACGGACTGGAGATAAACTCGCTGGTAGACGAGCGCCGCGATCCGGTAAAAGCTTCGTATGCTGCCGCCCATTATCTGAGCGACCTGTACAAGATATTCGGTAACTGGAACCTTGTGATAGCCGCATACAACGCTGGTCCGGACAAGATAAATAAAGCCATACACCGCGCCAAAGGCAAAGTAGATTACTGGGAAATATACCCCTATCTACCCAAGGAAACACGAGGATACGTGCCAGCTTTTATCGCTGCCAATTACATTATGACTTACTACTGCGACCACAATATATGTCCGATGGAGACCGAGCTCCCAGCCAAGACAGACACGGTAATGCTAAACCGTGATGTACACTTTGAACAGATTGCCCAGGTACTTAACATGGACATTAGGCAGATACAAGAACTTAACCCACAATACCGCCGCAATATAATCAACGGCAACTCACAACCATCAACGCTAAGATTACCCTCAACGCTTATCACTCAGTTCATAGACAAAGAAGATTCGGTGTATGCCTACAACAGTCAGGAACTGCTGGCCAAACGCGAAGAAGTTAAAATAAACGACGATACGCCCACATACACCAAACCAACAAGAAGCAAGACCCGCAAAAACAGCCGAAGAAACAGCCGAAGTGGCAAGAGCGTAACCATAAAGAACGGAGATACGCTATCTGATATAGCCGAGCGCAACCACACCACCGTGGCAAAGCTGAAAAAGCTGAACAAAATAAGCGGTTCAAACATCAGAGCTGGAAAGAAAATTAGGGTAAAATAAATATTTGTCACCTCTACAACTACTTGGATATGGAAAGTCAGTTACCTAAAACCAAAGAAGAGCTGGACGAACAGATGGTAGACAATGCCTTCCAGCATCTTAAAGACACCTATCTTGCCTCGCGCCACCGCAAAAAGATAGATATTATCAACAAGGCTTTCAATTTTGCCCGTCAGGCACACAAAGGCGTAAAAAGACTGTCTGGCGAACCCTACATTCTCCACCCTATTGCCGTAGCTCAAATTGCCTGCGAAGAGATGGGGTTGGGCTCTACCAGTATAAGCGCGGCTCTACTGCATGATGTTGTAGAAGACACAGACTATACGGTAGAAGACATTGAGAATATATTTGGAACTAAGATTGCCCAAATTGTAGACGGACTGACAAAGATAAGTGGCGGCATCTTTGGCGAACACGCCTCTGCACAAGCAGAAAATTTTAAGAAACTATTGCTTACTATGAGCGATGACATACGCGTTATCCTCATCAAGATATGCGACCGTCTGCACAATATGCGTACTTTGGAATCGCAACCGGCCAACAAGCAATATAAGATTGCAGGAGAAACACTGTATATCTATGCTCCACTGGCCAACAGACTGGGGTTGAACAAAATCAAGACAGAACTGGAGAATCTGAGTTTCAGATTCGAACACCCCGAAGAATACGAAAATATTACCAACAAGCTTAATTTCACCAAAGAAGACCGCGACAAGTTATTCGATGAATTTACGGCACCTATCCGCCAAGCGCTGGATGCCGCTGGGGTGAAATACAATATCATTGCCCGCGTAAAGAGTCCCTACTCGATATGGAGCAAGATGCAGACCAAGCATGTTACATTCGAAGAAATCTATGATATTCTTGCCGTGCGTATTATTTTCACCCCAAAGGTAAGGGAAGACGAAATCAACGAATGTTTCAAAATATATGTGGCCATCAGCCAAATATATAAATCACACCCCGACCGACTGCGCGACTGGCTCAACCACCCCAAGGCCAACGGCTACCAAGCACTCCACGTAACCCTTATGAGCAAGCAGGGCCGTTGGATAGAAGTGCAAATACGTTCTGACCGCATGAACGAAATTGCCGAGCAGGGATTCGCCGCCCATTGGAAATACAAAGAGGGCAACACCAACGCTGGTAACGACATTCAGGAAGACGACGGCGAGCTGAACAATTGGCTACACACCATCAAAGAGATTCTTGACGACCCACAGCCCGATGCTATGGACTTTTTGGATGCTATCAAGCTTAACCTCTTTGCCTCAGAAATATTCGTCTTTACGCCAAAAGGAGAAATCAAGACTATGCCAGCCGGATGTACGGCGCTTGATTTTGCTTTCCAAATACACACATTTTTGGGAAGCCACTGCATAGGAGCAAAAGTAAACCACAAACTGGTACCACTTAGCCATAAACTGCAGAGCGGCGACCAGGTTGAGATACTCTCTTCCAAAGCACAGCATGTACAACCCTCATGGATTAATTTTGTATCAACAGCCAAAGCCAAGGGTAAAATACAAGCCATACTGCGCCGCGAAAACAGGGAAACGCAAAAGAAGGGCGAACAGATACTTACAAACTGGATCAAGGATAACGGATTGGAACTGACCACCGCAAACTTGGACAAACTCTGCGAATATCACGATATGCAGACGCACGACGATCTGTTTCTTGCTATCGGTGAGCGCACTATCCTGCTTGGCGAAAAAGACATCAACAAGCTCAACGAGAAGGAGAAGAAGAGCTCATCTACGTCAAGCTGGCGCAAATATGTGCCTTTCTTGGGTTTCGACAAGAAAAAGAAGAAGGACGACGACAAGAGTACCGCCCCCGTAACCGTAAAAGAAGGTTTCAACAAGAAGAAACCTTGTATTATCAACGAAGAACATATAGGCAAATATTTCTTCCGCGATTGTTGTCACCCCATTCCTGGTGATGACATACTGGGATATATAGACAACAAGAACCATATAGAGATACACAAACGCAACTGCGCTGTGGCCAGCAAACTGAAAACAAGTTTCGGTAACCGTATACTTGATGCCAAATGGGATATGCACCGACTAATGTTTTTCGATGCGACCATAGAAATCAAAGGCATTGACCGCAAGGGAATGATTCTTGATGTGGCCAAAATTATTACAGCCGAATTGGACATCAACATACACAAGGTTACCGTAACGGCCGACGATGGCATATTTGACGGAGCCATAGAGCTACGCGTACACGACCGCAGCGATGTAAAACTCATTATGGAACGGCTTAAGAAGATAGACGGCATACAAGAGGTGATGCGAATCAACTGATTAGCTATATCCCCCTCTTCTATACACCCACTATGGGCACATACAGTTACCCCCCGAAAGTAACACTGCACTTTCGGGGGGTAACTTTTCTGTAAGTACCGCTACTCTGACAATAGCTTTAGGCGTTTATCCTGCCCAATCGCCACCATCCTCGGTTTCTACTGTAGTGCCGCTACCATCACCGGGATTTATCTGCGCACCAGAGCCCGAAAGCAAGGCTGCACCTGTCTCTATTTTGATGAGTGCTGCAAGCGGTTTTGCATATTCCTTTTTCATATCTGTTTTATTTTTATTTTACAACTGTCTTTCTGCCATTCACGATGTAACAACCCGGGGTAAGACTGTCTATACTCTTGGCATTGCGCATTACCTGACGCCCACTTAGATCATATACATTATAAGAGCTCTTTTCTGTAACCACACTGCCATCAATACCTGTAGTACTACCGTCTGTTGAAGCTACTCCATTTATAGCCACCACAAACTTAACCTTTTTGGGTGATGAACTGGCTGTCTGCAACCATCCGCGGAAGGCTTGGGCATGACTTTTCTTTGTAGTATTGTACTTCCAACTACCTCCATTAAGATAATAGGAGTTAAGCGGTATAATATTCTCTTTCTTTACATACGTACCCATAAAGGTTACACTGCCATCGGTATTGTACACCTCTGCGCCCGAATCGCCCGTTATATTTTCTTCATAATCGGCGCTCTGTCCATAATTACCGTCAAGGGCATAATAGGTGCCTTTGCTGAGTGAAAGTTTATCGCTGGCCGAGCTGGTGACAGTGCCACCGGTGCTGTTATAAGTAACTTTCTCTGGATTGATTACATAGAGTTTTCCTGCCTCGATACCATCTGATGTACAGTTGGTGAAGTTAATCCAGTTAGGATGTGTTGCATCATCGGCACCAGTAAGTTTGGATATTTTGGTATTATCGCCGAACACCAATTTTATTACATCAGAACTGACAGAGAACGGCAATACTATAGAGTTCCATTTTCCAGCGCTAAGTGTGCGATGCAGGAATATAGTAGACTGTCCCGACTGTGCCACCTCGTTATTTTGGGTATTCATGTTAGCTATATCGGTATTGTCTTCATCAAGTATCACCTTGTTGCGCAGAGCGCCAAGATAGGTAAGTGTAAACTTATCCATACAGGTCCAAGCCGTGCTCTCGCCATCGGTCACTGTAACACCAAAGGTAAGAGGCTTTATGTTTCCATTGGCGTCTTTGCCTACAAATACAGTAGCACTTATCTGCTTATCGGTTTCGTTAATCAAACTTTCGGCTTCGGTAAAACTGGTAACATCGGCCAAAACAGTCTGCGTGGTCTTAGTTTCTGCATATCCGGTTCCACTTGTCTCGTCGCCTACCTGGGCAAACAACTTCACATTAGCGGTAGTAGAGTTTGTACCTACGTTGGCAGTAACCTTGTACCAGCCAATCGTGGCCACGTTGCTCACTGTCTGTTTTAGGGTTCCGTTAGAGAATATGTTGCCCGTCCACTGAGCACCATATGTAGCCTGATTAGAATCGTCTACACCATATCCGTTACCTATATAATATGTTACCGAAGGAACAGCCGCTGACGATGGTACGCTCATTTCGCCTTGGCTATTCACCATACTTGTAGTACCATCGGCAGTAACACCAACCCACGAAGCTACATCTACATGATTACGTGCAAAGTCGTGGTCCTTAACAAGGTAAGTACACGGTGCATACTGGTCAGCGAACAGTGTCTTCGACTGCGTAGCTGCATCTACCAGCTTTTCCTCAAACTCCTGTTTAGGAACCAGTATCCAAAGATCTGATTCGTCTGTAACATTTTCCAATGCACTTTTCTCTACAATACATATACGGTGATTTTCATCGGCACCGGCAGTAGTTCCTTCTACCGATGTAGCTACCATATAGTAATTCCCCGAGTCGTAGCTTATTCTATACTTTCCGCTACCGGTTGAAGTCTCTGTGAGATTAAATCCATAAGAATCAGAATGAGCCGACAAGAAATATAGCTTGTAACGATCATCGTTATTTTGCGTTACAGGGCACAAATAACCCGACCCTTCGCCCTGATAGAAGGTAAAGAATTTCCAATCGGTGTTCTCGGTTATTTGGTAAAGAACGCCCACGTCAGACAATAAGGCTTCAACGCCCCAGTTGCCCCCTTCGCCCAGGAACATTTTCTTACCTACGTTATATAGGTATACACTATTCGCACTAGTTTCGGTTGAAGCAGCCGCCTCATGAGGCGATATGCCTGTCCAGTTAGTCTCATTGTAGGCTTTAACACCCGTGACACCTGCCACGAGCATAACAGCAATTATCAAATTTCTAATAGTCATCTTTTTTCTTAACTACAAATTATAGGTCTTTTTTCTTTTTTCTGAGCAACAAAAGTAGACAACAATGTATGCAATTCCAAATTATTTTCCTATTTTAACTTTTTTTTACTATTGGATTATTGCAGGCGGATTGATT
>CAVHVH010000055.1:0-13749 GCA_963639385.1 Oscillospiraceae bacterium | reverse complement strand
TAGGTGAAACCTACGACTACAACACCACCAAGGTATGGGCCAGCTCGTTCAATGGTAAAGACAATATTAAGCAGGTGAAGTTTAAAGCCATCACTAAGTCGGGCCGCCGTCCCAGTATGGCATTCAATATAGAGTTAGGCGACTCGGCCTTTGCCAACTGTAAGAATCTTACGTCGTTCTATGTAGGCCTTTACTCAGATGTAGGCAAAGACCACGTAGAGATGCTACATCCCAAGGATATGCCTTTGGGCGAAGGCGTGTTTGCCAACTGTCCTAGCCTGAAGATATACGTAGACCCCGCATTGCTATCTGAATTCCGCAACGATGCCGCCTATGGATGGAACAAGTACAGAGACATAATCTATGCTTCTGACAATGCTTGGGACGAGTATACCGAAGACGGTGTGAAATATGGTTACTACACATCGGACGACGGCCAAACCCGCTATACCAACAAAAACAGGGAAGAAATGGAAAAAATTTTGGAGCCCTGGACTGGCGAACTGAGCTACTTTACACCCAACAGCGTACTCTGTACCAACAATAGCAGTACCATATATTATATGGTGGCCTCTGGACTGGATACGAGCAACAGCGATATTAAGGATGGTAAACTGAATATATACAACGATATAGGTAATGCTTACAACTACAAAACCATAGCCCTATCGGCTACCGCTTTCCGTGGCAACCAGCAGATACAGTCGGTATTATTTACTGACTGTGCCGGTAACAATGGTAATGCCAAGGCCGATTTGTCGTTGGTAATTCCCAGCGGCGCATTTGAAGGATGCTCAAACCTAAAAGAGTTTAACATGTTCCAGTATATTACCAAGGGTACTAACCACTACGAGAGTATCAAGCCCTCGCAGATACTCATTGGTAAAGATGTGTTTAAAGGTGTACACAAGGACTTCCGTATCAAGGTGCTACCCGGATTGTATGATGACTTTGTAAAAGACCCCAACTGGAGCCAATACAAAGACTTGATTATCTCTACAGATTATGTACCCATAGACAAGAACGATATTACACTGGACAATGTAAAATACGGCTATGCCACCAACACGCTGAACACCGTGGCTACATCGTCAACAGTAAAACTGCAAACCTCGTTGTGGAACGTGCCCATCATCATTGCCGAGACCATTATCCTGGCTGTAGACATACATAGTATGCTCGAAAAGTTTGGACTCAAGGCTGCCAAGGCTGCCGAAGAGGCCACAGTGAACTCTGCCACCAAAACCTACGAAGCATCAATGGAAGAAATACAAAAGAAAATTGTAGACAGTCATTGGACTTTGTTTGAGAATACATCTACCGACCCTAATGTAAACTGGTACTATAATCTTACGCAAGAAGATAAGGTTGGTGTATGGGAAAGTTTCATGAAGACTCAAAATCAAAAAATGGCAAAGCTGCAAGAGACTTTCGAAAAAGCTTTGGAAACTGCAGCTAAAGCCACGGCAACAAGAAAGATGTATGCCATAGGAACCACACTGGCTACCTTTGCAGCCACTGAAACTAATGGTCTAAGAAAACTTTCTAATGCCACAAGCTATCTTACCAACCGTGTATCGAAGTCGTACGAAAAGAGCCCGTCGTTATTTATCAACCAGGCCAACTGGGTAACAACCAAGCAACGTACCAATGCTCCGCAGATGTACGTTAAGTCGGTAGGTAGTCAGAAAGATGTAGTAATATATGTAAACTCTTCCGAAGAGAGTGGTTCCTACAAGCAGACAGTAGCGATAGGCCGTACAGCATTCCATGACAAGACCAACTTGCAAACAGTAAGCTTCTGTAACCGCAAATACGACAAAGATCCGCTTGAGCCTATGATTATATACATTCCTGACGGATGCTTCTCGGGATGTACTAATATGACTACGCTTAATCTGGTACTCGACTATGCAGGCTGGCGTTATGACGGAGCTGCCAGCTGTAAGAAAGCCCTGACGCCAGACAACTTCCTATTAACTGGCGACATCTTTGAAGGATGCGATACTTCAAAAATCAAGATACTTGTAGGCAAGAAAGTGCTGCAGGAGTTCCTCGATGACTCGTTCTGGGGTAAGTACAAGAGTATGTACCAGGGGGTTGACGTAATAGAAGCCGAAAGCCAAAGTACCGATGGATGCCGCTATACCTACGCTTTTGATGAGAACACCATGCCACTCGAATCGCAAGCCAACGGACAGAACATCAGGCATCTTGATATCTTCGGTCCTGATGATACAGCTTTGAAAAAAGCGAATGGTAAGGCCACACTGATCAACGACTACGGATTGGTACGTAACTACAAGCTAGACAACATAAAGGCTAACGCCTTCAAGGGCGACACAGAACTGACAACGTTATATATCACAGACTCTAACCAAAACACGGGCGATGTGTATACAGACTTCAATGTGGCACTGCACGACTCTGCTTTTGCCCATTGTCCTAATTTCAAGGAATTTAACTTGATTTACAAAAAGACCGATGGCAGCAATGCCTCCGAATCTATAAGCCCAGAGCAGGTAGTTCTCGGTAATGGCGTATTTGACGACTGCCCCAAACTAAGTCTTAAGATATGTCTTGACCAAGAAGAAGCCTTCTTGTCAGACCTTTCATGGTTGAAATATGCTGACAAAATAAAGCCTTGTCTCTTTGAGCCACGCGATAGCAAAGTGTTCGACCTGCTCAAGGGTGACTACATATTTGACGACGATACTGATTGGAACCACATCGATGCCATGCGCGTAAGCAATCCTGCTGACCTTCTAAACAAGTTCAAGGGTACAAAAATCGGTTCGTTTGATGAGTTCCGCGTCTTTGGCTGTTGCGGACTAACCACCGTGTTCGATGGCATGTTCAGCAATTGTACATCATTGCAGAGCATACAACTTCCAGACAGTCTTACCACTATTGGCAAAGAAGCGTTCAAGAACTGTTCGCTGCTTACCCAGCTCACCATTCCTGAAACGGTAACAAGCATCGGCGAGAATGCTTTCCAGGGCAGTGCACTCAACAAGATTGTAGTGAAGAGTGGTGTTCCGGCAAATATCGATGCCGCCAAAGTGTTCAATGGACTGCTTTCAGACAATGAGTATATCATCTACGTACCCGATAGCGTAGTAGACTTGTACAAACAGAAATGGGCTGCCGTGGCCAACCATATTAATGGCGTATCAAAGAAAAGAGGCTTGACAGTAATACATCTGGACAAAGTTAATACATTGGCCGCCTCGCTGAGACTTGCCATCCAAGACAACATACTCTATGATGAAGTAACGGGCAATGTGGCTCAGTACGACTCGTTGCGCATTAGTGGCCCACTTGACGGTCACGATATCATGGTACTGCGCGCCTTAGGCGGACGTAACATCAAGAACGAGAAGAACGGCGTGGGACATCTGCGCTACCTTGACCTCTATGATGCAGAACTCAAAAAAAGCAGTTACGCATACAACCATAAAACGGTAGATAATAAGTGGGATGAAATAACATCTAACTGTTATATCAGTAAAGATGGTGAAGTAGACAAGCTGATGTTCAGCGGTATGACTGATTTGGAAACCCTTATCTTGCCGAAATCAGCCGTTCAGATAGACACTTGGGCTTTTTATACCTGTCCAAAGCTTAACACCATAGTAGTGGGCGAATCTGTGAATAAGGTGGGCAAAGAAGCTGGCTCAAACTGCCCGAATATGAAGTATCTGATAATGCACCCAGAAAGCGTGCCCACTACAGATGACGATGCATGGCCATTCCAAGCCACCAGTACTACAAACAAAACCAATCTTACAGGCGGAACATCTCTGAGTGGAAGTTATAACCGTCTGGCAGCCATCATTGGCTCGCCCAAGGGTGTAGGCAACTATTTCAGCAAGAGTGCCTACTACAACGCCGCAGACTCTATAGCTTCACTCTTCAGCGACCAGGCAGTATTCGAAGCCATGAATAAAGCCCATGTATTCTCGCCGTACGATTTGGCCAATATGACCACAGTTAAAGGTATAGTTAACGGAAACACCGAAGTGAAAAAGTTCAACGAACTGGCTGCCTCGGCGGTGAAAGTACTCGATAACGAAACGCTCACCAATATGAGCGGTCTTACCGAGATGTCGCTCCCCTTGTCACTTGAAACTATCACTGCCGATGCCTTCAAGGGATGTACATCTCTAAAGAATATCTATGCATTGGGATATGAATGTCCAACGCTGGAAAAGGGTTCCTTTGACGATCTGCCCACTGACTTTGTTATCACCGTACTCGAAGGACAAGAAGACAAGTACCGTGCTGCATGGCCAGAATATGCCAGCCACATCAAGGGATACCGCCCCGAACTCAATATTAGGGAGGTTACACTCACTGAGAAGAACACTTTGGCCGATTCATTGGGACTTACAGTACATATGGACGACAGTTACGTAGCATCTATCACTGGCGATATGTCAGGTATCACCGCTCTTAAGGTTAATGGTCCTATAGGCGGTAAGGATGTGGCCGTAATACGTATGTTGGCCGGACGCGAGCCCGAATGGGATGAGCAGTCGTATGCTACCAACCTGAAATACTTGAACCTCTATGATGCAAACATTTGTAAAGACGACATCTATTTCACCACAAGCGGCAAAAATGTGAAACTCGACAATGACAATGTTATTCCCAAGAAATTCCTCAAGAACTGCTATAATCTAGAAACGGTAATTTTGCCAAAGACAGTAACCAAGATTTGCGATGAGGCATTCTATAATATGTACTCGCTGCAGACATTAGTACTGGGCGATGATCTGAACGATGTTGACGGAAACGATGCCTTCGGTGAAAGCACAAACCTTACCAAGATGGTATTCCTGTGCAATAAGAAGCCCGAACTGAACCACGATGCATTCACTGACCCTACGGCATGGTACGACCATAACTACAAGGTAGAGAACATGTATGTGAAGAAAGACATCAATGATGACTATACCAACGATACGCAGTATCAAGACCACGCAAACCACATTACCAGCGTATTCTCTAACGATGACCTCTTCCGTGCATATGGTTCGCGCGGTGTAGCCACCGAAGATGACTTGGGTGCTATCAGTGCTATTACAGGTTGGTTTACAAAGTACGACAAAATTACCGACCTAAGCTCACTGAGCAAGTCGAATATTACCAAATTCGGCAGTTCAGACATAAGCAACCTTACTTCGCTTCAGAATATCACACTGCCATCAACGCTCAAACAAATTGACGATAATACGTTCGAAAAGAATACAAAACTTAACTGGGTAGACCTGGGTAGTTGCGATAGTTTACAAGCCAATGTAACAAACTTAGGTGTACAAACCGCGGCTCTGCTGTATGCCCCAAAGACATACAATGCCTCTACGCCTACTCCCATAGCGGTACAAGGTTCACGAGCTATGAGAAAGGCTGCTAAAGCTGAAGACGATGTGCAGTCTACTGCCACGAACATAGTATATAGCGATGGTGATGAGTTGGTATGCGATGAGTATCTACTCCCCACAGACCGTGAATACGATGTACCTAAAGGCTTTACCGCCAAGAAGATAATATTGGACCGCAAGTTCAGGAAGTACGCCTATTCTACTATCATCTTGCCATTTGGTATAAAGAAATTGCCATCGGGCTTTAAGATGTTCAAACTCAATAGCGATGCAATACAACAAGTGGCTTTCAACCGCGTATACTCTACCGAGGCTAATGTACCTTATTTGGTATGGGCAGAGAAAGATCGTATGGTAGTAGACGGCGAAGCTGTGGTTATCCCCACTCCCGAAATTCCTGGTTATCTAAATAATAAGGGATATGTGCTTACCGGAACCTACACCACTATCAAAAACGCCACGGCAACAGATACAAAGTCGCTCGCCCTTGACGAAAACGGCTACGTATGGGATCTTATCCCCTATAACGACCAAGTTGTTATAGAGCCATTTACCGCATATCTGCGAATTAATGAGGCTGGTACGCCTACAGAAGAAGTACCTAACGTATTCTTAGACAAGCGATACTTCTACAAGGTTGGCATATACCCGCACATGCTTGATGGTGATAACGATCAAATACCGCTTACCACCGATGACATGACGATCACAGATGGTCAGGCCTTCTCAGCTGATGGTGATTTTACAGCTGAAAGTGCCACCTATACTCGCGAGATGACCACCACTTGGGGTACACTCTGTCTGCCATTCGCCTACAAGGCCGAAGACAACGCTACTTGCGAGTTCTACCAGGTTAGCACCAATAATGGTTCATCGCTGATAATGACCAAACTCACAGGTACCGTAGAAGCTGGAACGCCAGTAATGGTACGCCGTCGCTATAGCGACAAGCCTATCACCGTTACCGCCAGCACCGATGTGCCCGTATGTACCGAGCCGACTAGCGCCAACATGATGGTAGGAACATTCGGCAACACTACCGTGCCTAAGGATGCCTATATCATCAACAACGATAAGTTCTGGCTGGTAAGTAGCGTAAGTAAGGAAAAGGATGTAACCGCCACTCCTTACCGCGGATATGTAACCACCACTGGCAACAAAGCTTCTGTACTGGGTATAGCCATTGATGGCGATACTACTGGCATTGACACCGTTGACGGTGTAGACATACTCAACGATGCCAACACCCAATATTACGATGCCGAGGGCCGCCGCACCAATGGTCTGCAGAAGGGGCTGAACATTGTGAAGAACGGCAACCGTACAATCAAGATTATGGTAAAATAATAAACACGATAATAAAAAAAAGAACAATGAAAAAGCAACAGTATTTATCACCTCAGACTATCGCTATCAAGGTACTGACCACTCTGCCTGTGTGCCTAAGCAGTGGTACTCCAAGTGGTGACAACGAAGAAACAATACCTATTGGCGGTGGCGATGACTCAGGATCAGGTTCAGGCTCTGACGGTCCTTCTACCGATACCAGTGGAGGTATTGTGGTACAGTCGCCAAAATGGGATTAACAGAAGATTAAAATTACTTCATGCGGTAGTGGCAAGGGACTCACTCACTGATATGTCCCTTTACACTATCCGTATTGAACTTGTTATACACCACCTACATACAAGTTTGTAACATAAGAGTCGACCTGGTTTGGTCGACTCTTATGTTATACCCCATGTTTGGCATGAGCATTTTGGTATTGCCTCAACAGTTATAACAACTAAAGAGTAATACCACTCCCCTATCAACCGCATTTTGTTCCTAAAAAAGCAAGTGCCCGAAGTCCTGTATAATTTGGACATCGGGCACTTGCTCGTTTATATACTTGGCCTATGGTTACCTTATTAATTACCAAAGGTCAAGACGATTTGCCTTGGGTATGTAGAGCTTATCGCCCTCTTTTACACCGAAAGCCTGGTACCATGCATCAATATGGGGAAGTGCTCCATTAACGCGCCATTCTCCTAATGAATGGGGGTCACGTTTTACACGGTTGCGTATTTCCTGGTCGGTAATATTTTGCCCCCAAACACCAGCGTAAGCAATAAAGAAACGCTGATCGCCCGTGAAGCCATCTTTCTGTTTGAGCGGTTTATGAGCAGTAGCGTTCTTGTAAGCCGCAAACGAAACCTGCAAACCTCCGTGGTCGGCGAGGTTTTCACCCAAGGTAAACTGTCCGTTGGCATTTAGGTCGGGCAATACCTTGATGTTGCTAAAGAAATTGGCATACATATCTGCGCGTTTCTTGAAACCTTCAGCATCCTTGTCAGTCCACCAATTTTTCAACATACCGTCAGCATCGTAGAGTCTTCCTTTGTCATCAAATCCATGGGTCATTTCGTGACCTATCACAACACCTATAGCACCATAATTAAAAGCCTCATCGGCCTTGGGGTCAAAGAATGGGTATTGTAGAATACCAGCTGGGAAACATATCTCATTGGTTGGAGGGTTATAATAGGCATTAACCGTCTGTGGGGTCATGTACCATTCATCGCGGTCAACGGGTTTTCCTGCCTTGTCAGCTATATGCTTGCGATGTGCAAATAATTTACAAGCTACTACGTTCTCATAGAAACTTTTTGATGGGTCTATAGTAAGATTGCTGAAGTCAGTCCATTTATTGGGATAGCCTATTTTTACATAGAATTTATCTAACTTGCGATGAGCATTGGCCTTAGTTTCACTATCCATCCACGACTGGGCATCAATACGCTGGCCAAGAGCCATTTGCAAATTGGCTACAAGTTGTTCCATAATCTTTTTCGATGACTCTGGGAAATAACGTTGTGCATAAATTTTGCCAAGGGCTTCACCCAATTGCTCCTCTACTTGGTTAGTGGCGCGCTTCCAAAGCGGATAATCTTCCTTCCGACCACTCATAGTTTTACCAAAGAAATCGAAATTGGCTTCTCTTATCTCATCGCTGAAATAAGACACCGACCCCATAATAATATCCCATTCCATGAGAGCCTTGATTTCGTCAACGGTTTGCAAAGCCATTATTTTATCAAGTCCCTTCATAAAATCGGGCTGTCCAACTATGAGCGTCTGGATGCAATCTTTGCCAATGCCCTCAGCTTCTGCCCTCTGTTCAAACTTGATGTTAGGATATTGTTCTGTAAAGTCTTTTAGACTCATCTTATTATAGTTAGATTCAGGGTCACGCAGTTCGGTTACACTCTTGGAGATAAGCGCCAAAACCGTTTCCTGGCGGAATACTGCCTGGCTCTTCTTTTGGGCACTGACTTTGTCAAATCCATAAAGCGTGAACATCCGTGCTATATGTTTGCGGAAAGCATTGCGAATAGCCACCGTTGCAGAGTCGTTGTTAAGATAATAGTCTTTCTGCCCCAAAGTAAGACCACTTTGTAAAATGTGCAGGATATTCATGCTCACATTCTTAGAGTCTGCATCAAAATATGTTGCATACTGAAAACCGTAACCCATAGGAGCATACTTGAGCTGGAGTTTACGCAGATTGTCAACAGTATTGGTATTTTCTATTTCTTTAATTAATTGGGTTACTGGTGCCGTACCCTCGGCATTACGGCGGTCAACATCAAGTGCCAATTTATAAAAATCTGACAATTTCTGCTCTATACTTCCTGTAGCATATTTTTTCTTTTGCAAGTCAGAAAGAATAGTATTGATACGTTTAGTATTATCCTCTTGCAACTGGTCGAAACTGCCGTAACGACTATAGGCAGCCGGCAGGGGATTGTGTTTCTGCCATCCTCCAGTGGCAAATTGATAAAAATCATCGGCAGGTCTTACTGTTTTGTCCAAATTAGACATTACCAGCCCCGATTTGTTTTGTCCCATGCCCATTATTGGGGCCGACATCATGAGCACTATCGGGATAATAGGTTTAAATTTCATTGTATTTCTGTTATATTGTTTATATTTGTTCTCTCTGCAGTTTTTCTAATTGTTCAGAGAACTCCATCCATTGTTCATTGGCCTTTTCCAACGCACTGTGGGTAGTAGTGTACTCTGTTACGAGTTTCATATCTGCGGCATTTTCAGGTACCATGAGCAATGCATCTAGTTCTTTTATGCGCGCCTCCAAAGTAGATATTGTACGTTCGCATGTCTCTACCGACTTTTGGACTTTCCGAATGCGTTTCTGTTGCTCTTTATGTTCGGCATAAGATACTTTCTGTTGACTTGATGGCTCTTCTGTAGGTTGTTTTACAACTGGAACAGCTTGATTTGCCAATGCTTCATGTATAGTATCTGCATTATGAATACGCAGATAATCATAGATTCCACCAATATGTTCGCGCACATGTCCTTGGGCAAATTCATACACTTTAGACACAAGCCCATCAAGAAACTCTCTATCGTGACTTACTATTATGGCTGTGCCATCAAATGCTGATATGGCTTCTTTCAACACATCCTTAGACTGCATATCAAGATGGTTGGTAGGCTCGTCGAGTATAAGTAAGTTTACAGGTTCCAAGAGTAATCTAATCATTGCCAAACGACTACGCTCACCACCGCTAAGAACTTTGACTTTCTTCTCTGAGGCTTCACCGCCAAACATGAAAGCTCCCAATAGGTCATTAATCTTTAGGCGCATTTCTCCTGTGGCTACGCGGTCAATAGTATCATATACCGTAATTTCTTCGTCAAGAAGTTGTGCTTGGTTTTGGGCGAAATATCCTATCTGTACGTTATGTCCTACCTTAAGCGTTCCACTATGTGGTATTTCGTTCATAATACATTTGACAAGGGTAGATTTTCCTTCACCATTTTTTCCTACAAAGGCAACCTTTTCACCTCGCTTGATAGTAAGGTTAACACCAGAAAACACGGTATGTTCGCCATAGCTTTTGCTTACTTCATCACAGATAACGGGATAGTCGCCACTACGCAGACATGGAGGAAATTTGAGATGCATAGCAGAGTTATCTATGTCATCTACCACAACGGGTACTATTTTCTCCAACTGCTTTAGGCGACTCTGCACCTGAACAGCCTTGGTGGCCTTGTACCTGAAGCGTTCAACAAAGTCCTTTATATCAGCTATCTCTTTCTGCTGATTTTCGTATGCACGAAGTTGTTGTTCGTGTCGTTCAGCACGCAACACCGTATACTGATCGTATTTTACCTTGTAGTCTTCTATATGTCCACAGGTAATCTCTATGGTACGGTTGGTAACATTGTTGATAAAAGCGCGGTCGTGGCTCACTAAAACTACGGCTTTGGCAGTTTGAGCCAAGAACTGTTCTAACCACTGTATACTCTCAATATCGAGATGGTTGGTAGGTTCGTCAAGTAGCAGTACATCGGGGTGTTGCAACAATATCTTAGCCAACTCAATACGCATACGCCAACCGCCTGAGAATTCACAAGTTGGGCGCTGAAAATCACTTCGTTGGAATCCTAAGCCTGTCAGTGTTCGTTCGATAGCGGCTTCATAGTTGTCGCCACCGAGCATCATATAACGGTCGTGCTCAAGAGTAAACTGTTCTATAAGTCTGGCATAACTATCGCTTTCGTAATCAGTACTTTCTGCCAATTCTTTCTGCATACGATCAATACGCTCCTTCAACTGCGTAATATGCGCAAAGGCTTTACGAGCTTCTTCTATTACTGTAGTATCATCAGCGAGTTTCATTACCTGTGGCAAATAGCCGATAGTTGTATCATTGGGTATGGAAATGGTACCCGATGTGGGCTTTTGAATTCCGCATAGAGCTTTAAGCATGGTAGATTTGCCTGCACCATTCTTACCAACAAGCGCAATACGATCTCGGTCGTTGATGACAAAGCTTACATTATTAAAAAGAGGTTTGGCACTAAATTCAATACTGAGGTTTTCTATAGAAATCATATTTTTCAAAAGATATATACTTTAGCCTATAAAAGTAGGTATCAAATTGTTAGACAAAAAAAAGTTTGCGGCAAAAAATAGTATCCGTACAGGACATGCACACATGCAATACTTTAGGGATGAAATATTTAATGTTCTATTTTTATTTCTTTAGCTTAAGGCTCTTCAAAGGTGTTCCATTAAGCTGGCGAATGGTTATTTCACCGTCTTCGTAAGTGGCAAATGTAGGTAAATTGCCTTCTTTAGGGAATGTTATAGAACCCGTGTTACAAAATAACGTTCCGTTTTCGTATTCCAGTTTCCAAATGTGTGTGTGACCAGTAAATACAATATCGTATTCACCGGGGAGCATATTGTCTTTATTGTATTTGTGTCCATGAGTAAGCAATATCTTGCTTCCATTATCTACCACCAACGTATAATCTGCCATTATTGGAAATTTCAATAGCATTTGGTCTACCTCCGAGTCGCAGTTGCCGCGAATAGCTATTATTTTACCAGCCATAGCGTTTAATGTTTCGGCTATCTGCTTTGGGTTTAAACCCTCTGGAATCCCATTACGTGGACCATAATTTAGAATATCTCCCAAAACGAGCAACATATCGTAATGACCAGTTTCAAAAAAAGATAATGCTTGTTGTAAAGTGGGTAAAGCCCCATGGATATCAGAAAGAATCAAATATTTCATCCGTATAAATATTTGTTGTTGGTGGGTGGTGATGGATTCGAACCACCGAAGGCGAAAGCCAGCAGATTTACAGTCTGCCCCATTTGGCCACTCTGGTAACCACCCTTTAGATGTTTTACATCTGTTCTTGAGCCTCTTGTCGGATTCGAACCAACGACCCCGAGATTACAAATCACGTGCTCTGGCCAACTGAGCTAAAGAGGCAAATCCTTGCAGCCGCCAAGCGACTCGTTTTAGGACGTGTTGTAAAACGGCTGCAAAGATACATATTATTTTTTCTTTCGCCAAAACTTTTCGAGTTTTTTTTAATGGCTACGTTGTTTTTCCTTGAATTTGGTAAGCTGTAGCTTCATACTGTCAACACACTGGTCTACACTTTCTTCGAATGTATCGCATGTCTTTTCAATATAAAGATCTTTCCCCGATACGCTCACGGTTACGCATGCCTGCTTGTTGAGAGCGGTTGCGGGCTTCACAACTTTTAATTGCACCTCTACTTTCTGAATATCTTCATAAGTTTTTTCCAACTTGGCGATTTTCTTTTCAACAAACGCCTGTAACTTCTCGGTAGCGTCGAAATGTATCGACTGAATCTTAATTTCCATAATTACCTCCTTTTTATTTATTAAAGGGTGTTATTCCCTTGGATGGGATTCTTGGTATACTCTTTTAAGCTGCTCAAAGGTGGTGTGGGTGTAAATTTCTGTAGTCGAGAGACTCTCGTGACCTAACAGGTTCTTTACGCTTTCCAACCCAGCCTTATGGTTAAGCATTGCCGTAGCAAAGGTGTGACGGAGTACATGTGGCGACCGTTTGCGCAGTGTGCACACTCTTGACAGATTTTGCTGCACTTCGCGCCTTACCTGGGCTGCAGTCATCCTCTTGCCTTTAGTGGTTACAAACAAGGCACCATCTTCAGCCAGAGTTTGGCTATCGCGCGCACTTATATATTTAAATAAGGTGTGCTCTAGCTCTTCGCCCATAGGAACTATGCGCTGCTTATTGCGCTTTCCCAATACTTTTACTGCATGGTTGTTCCAGTCTATTGCCGTATCATTAAGCCCCGTCAACTCAGAAAGGCGGATACCCGTTTCATAGAAGGTCATCAACACCGTCCTTGCTCTTATACTTTCAAAGTCATCACCCCACTCTACATCGTCAAGAAGTCTGTTCATCTCGTCTTCTTTCACGAACTGCGGCAATGGTTTCTCCTTTTTGGGCCCAGTTATCATCCTTGACGGATCTTTCTGCACCCGGTGGCGAGCAAGCGCATAACGGTAAAACGAACGTACCGCACTGAGTCTGCGATTTACCGAAGAGGCTTTATTACCTTTGTCCATCATACTCTCCATCCAATCACGGATAACATCGCTGTCTACCGTTTCCCAAGAGAGTGTTATGTCAAGACTTTTGAAATAGGCTTCAAAAGCTTTCAAGTCTTCAGCATAACTTTCTACAGTCAGCATCGAGCGGTTTTTCTCAAACCGTAAGTAGTCCAAAAATTCACCTTTCGTTACCATTGCTTTAACTTAACAGCTTTATTCGGCAACGAATATACGGAAATTAATTTATCCTACCAAATTTCCGGAGAGAAAATTAATCCTCTTCCTGACGGAGCTTCTGTACGTAGATGGCGTGTTCCATCTTGAGACGCTTCAAAACAGAAGGCTTGTCGAACTGCTGACGAGAGCGGAGTTCCTTGATAACACCTGTCTTTTCGAATTTTCTCTTGAACTTCTTGAGAGCTCTTTCGATGTTCTCAC